>NZ_JBEZUZ010000107.1:0-22307 GCF_040636735.1 Streptomyces sp. NPDC035033
GGCCGGGGCGGGGCCGCCGCGGATCGTGGGGCCGCCGAGCGCGCTCCAGCGGACCGCCGGCGAGCTGCGGGCGGGGCTGCGGGAGGCGACGGACGAGGCCCCGGATGGCGCTGCCGCTGGTGCTCGTCCTCCTCGTCTGCGGCGTCTGGTTCGGCCTGCCGTACGCCGAGCGGCTGCTCGGGCTGGCCCGGGAGGAGACGAGCCCGCCCGAGGCGCTGCCGCCCTCGGCGGTGCGGGCCTCCGCCGCGCTGGAGGACCATCCGGCGAGCGCCGCCTTCGACGGCTTCAGCAACCGCTACTGGGCGGCGCGGGCGGCCGGCGCGGTCCTGGAGGCGGACTTCGGGGCCCCGGGGGTGCGGGTGACGAAGCTGGTGGTGTTCGCGGGCACGTCGGCGAAGAAGGACGAGTTCCTGACGCAGGCTCGCCCGGCGCGGATCCTGGTGGAGGCCGTCTCGGCGGACGGGGACGTCACGACCCGCCGGATCACCCTCAAGGACCAGCCGGGCCAGCAGACCTTCGACCTGCGCGGCTCGGGCGTGACCCGGATCCGGATCACCCCCGAGACCGCGTACGGGGCGGCGCGCGGCCGCCATCTGGCGGTGGCCGAGGTCGAGTTCTTCGGCCACCGCGGCTGACGGCCCCGGCGCCCGGGACGACGGAGCGCCCCGGCCCTTCGCGGGCCGGGGCGCTCGGTGCGGGGTCCGAGGTCAGGCGGAGAACGATCCGGCGCCGCCGGGGACGTGGGTGCCGTAGCCGGGCTGGACGGTCAGCGAGGGGCCGAGGCAGAACGGGTTGCCGTAGATCTTCACCGGCCGGTCGGTCTGGTTCGTCAGCACGTGGGCGAGCGCGGGCAGCGCCTGGCAGCCGGTCGGGTCGTGGTAGACGTCCAGGGGCTGGACCTCCGTGGAGAAGACGACGACGTCGCCGGCGGCGGCCTGGGCGGGGGCCGCGAGGCCCAGCATCGAACCCGCCGCGATCAGGGAGATCAGAACTGCTCGTGTACGCATGGTCATCCTCACAACAGGCGATCCCGCTTCGCCGCGGGCTCGTTCCACAGCTACCGCGCGGCGGACTTCAAGATCCAATCGATCCGGGCGGTTTCACTCTCCAGGAGCAACGGTCCGCGTTCCGGCCCGCCTTCACGCCGTGGCCGCCGCCAGCAGGTTGGCCGCGATCATCAGGACGACGCCGAGCCGGTGCACGGCGAAGCCGGTGCGGCGGGCCCGCATGATGTCGCCGGCCCGGAAGCCCAGCAGGTACTGCCGCAGCCGCAGCAGCGAGGCGGGCAGCATCACCAGGACGAACCACCAGGGGGCGACGCCCGTCGCGCTCGCGACGGCGATCGTCAGGAACTCGGTGAGGGAGAGCGCGCCGATGAAGCGGGCGTTGCCCCGCTCCGAGACCAGGGCGGCGACGGTGGGACGGCCCACCGCCCGGTCGCCGTCCACGTCGTTGGTGTTGGAGTAGACCCCGAACATCAGCGGCCCGAACCCGAAGAGGACGGCCTGGACCAGGAGGAAGCCGGTGGCCTGCCCGGTGACCATGCCGTACGGGAGGATGACGAGGGCGAAGCCCAGGGCGACGAGGTAGACCTCCTGGAAGCCGTGGTAGCTGAGCTTGACGCCGTAGGAGTACTGGAGGGTCACCACCCACAGCACGACGAGCCCGATGCCGGTCCAGGCCGGGCGGTGCGGGGCGAGGGCGGCGGTCACCGCGAAGAGGAGGGCGGCCAGGACGGCGCAGACCCAGGCGAACCGCAGGGCCTCGGGGACCGTCAGCGCGCCGGCCACCAGCGGCTTGCGCTTCACGTTGCGCAGCGGGTGGTCGGGGCCGTAGTTGGTGATGTCGCTGCCGTCGCGGAAGCCCGTGACGTCGTCGAAGGCGGTCATCGCCATGAGCAGGAGGACCTGCCCGACGAGGAAGACCCCGAAGAGCGCGGCCGTGCGGCCGGTGAGCGTGCCGAGCGGCAGCAGGACGGCGGAGAGGGCGATGAAGGTGCCCAGGTAGTAGTCGTAGACGTCCAGTTTGCCGAGCCGCGCGTAGGTGCGGAGCCGGCTGTCGGCGGGGGGCGGCGGCGCGGACGGCCCGGAGGGCGTGGTGGTCGTCGTGAGGGTGGAGTCGGTCATGTCGCCTCGGGACTCGGGGTGGTGGAGAGGGGGGTACGGAGGGGGCGGCGGCCCTGCACGGAGTAGAGGACGCCGGTCGCGGCGGCGAACTCCGGGGCGCGCGTCATCGCGCCGAGCCGGTCCAGTTCGGCGGGGGTGAAGCCGTGGTCGAGGAGCCGGGGCGCGAGGTGGGCGAGGTGGTGGAGCTGGAGGCCGAGCGCGGGCGTGCCGGGGGCGCGCAGCAGGACGTGCGGCCGGATCCGGAGGCCGGTCAGGCCCGCCTCGCGCAGCGCGGCCGGGGCCCGGCGGCCCCAGGCGGGGTCACCGCCGCCGGCGCGCATCAGCGCCGACTTGGCGGTGGTGAACCGCTCGTACAGCCGGGCGTCCTCGGCGGAGGGCGCGAGGAGGCACGGCTCGTGCGTGGCGTCGAACTCGTCGACCTGGAGGAGGCCGCCGGGTTTGAGCGCGCGGACCAGCCGGCCCAGGACCGCCTGCCGTTCGGGCAGGTGCTGGAGGACCAGGCGGGCGACGACGACGTCGTACGCGCCGTCGGGCAGCGGGTCGGTGACGACGTCGTGGGTGAGGACGGTCAGGCCGGGCTCGGGGGCGATCCGGCCCGGTTTGACGTCGGTGGCGGTGACGGTGCCGCCGGGGGAGACCAGCCGGAGCAGGGCGCGCGAGACGCTGCCCGCGCCGGCCCCGATCTCCAGGCAGGCCATGCCGGGGGTCACGCCCGCCTCCCGGAGGTGACCGAGGGTCAGCGGGTCGAGCGCCGCTTCGAGGGAGGCGTGGTGGCGGGCGCTGTGCGGGCTGTCGTTGTCGAAGACGTACCCCCGCGGGAGGGGCGGGCCCGCCGTCATGTCCAGCGACCGGTGCCGCACGTCTCCGTGCTGCCGGTCAGCCGTTCGAGGAGGGGCGTGCGGCGGACCTTGCCGGTGCCGGTGCGCGGGACCTCGTCCCAGCCGACGACGACGGGGTCGGCGAGGGGCGGGAGGTCCTCCGTGGCCCGCTTCCAGCTCGCCGGGTCCAGCGTGCCGTCCTCCGTGACCACGACGGGCAGCGGGGCGGCGTCGGTCCGGGCGAGGACGACGCACTCCAGGGCCTCGGGCAGCCGGTCCTCCAGCATGTCCTCGGTCCGCAGGCAGCTGAAGCCGGGGAGGTGGTCGACCTCCCGGTCGAGGAGGCGGACGCTGCCGTCGCGGGCGATCGTCCCGATGTCCCCGGTGTTCCACCAGTCGCCGTGCCGCTTGGCCGTCCAGCGCTCCCGCTCGCCCGGGTAGTCGGGGGCGAGCGCCTTGGTGCGGCACAGGATCAGGCCGGGGGTGCCGGCGGGGACCGGGGCGAAGGTGACGGGGTCGACGGCCTTCAGCCGGGTCTTCAGGGGGACGGGGCGGCCGAGGTCGCGCACGGTGGTGGCGGTGCCGTCGGCGGCCCGGGCGACGGAGCGGCGGGTGTGGAAGGCGAAGGTCAGCGGGCCGGTCTCGCTCTGTCCCCAGCCCTGCATCCACAGCGGCCGGCGGTGCGCGCTGGCGTGGAGGTAGGAGCGGATGACCGGCGGGTGCACGGCGTCGTAGGTGCTGATGTAGGTCCGTACGTCCCGGAAGGGGTTGTCCAGGCGCCGGGTCAGCGGGCGCAGCCGTACGTAGCGGGACGGCAGCGCCTCGACGACGGTGGGCGGGTGGGCGCGCAGCAGCAGGTCGGCCGCCTCGGGCCGCGCGCCGGAGTCGAGGGTGATGTGCCGGGGTCCGCGGACGGGGGCGACGGCCGTCCAGCAGATGGTGCGGCCGTGGGCGTAGGAGCTGGAGTTGAAGAGGGTGTCGTCGCGGCGCAGGCCGATGCGGGGCACGGGCTTGGTCTCGAAGCGGGCGAGGTGGTGGATGAGGGTGCGGGTGGTGTGGGAGACCAGTTTCGGCACGCCGGTGGTGCCGCTGGTGTGGACGACGACCAGGGGGGCGTCGTCGTCGCGGGGGTGCGGGCCGGGGTCGGGGTGGCCGCTCAGGTCGTCGAGGTGCACGGTGCCGGCCGGGAGGTCGCCGGGGGGACCGAGGACGACGGTGGTGCGGGCGGCCCCGGCGAGGTCCGTCGCCGGGTCGCGGGCGAGCACCTCGCGGTCGGTGACCAGGACGCGGGGCGCGCAGCGGTCCAGGAGGACGCGGAGGGCCCCGGGCTCCAGGTGGCCGGAGAGCTTCACGGGGACGGCGCCGGTGCGGACGGCGGCGCAGGCGATCAGGTCGTAGTCCCAGTGGTTCGCCTTGACGATCGCGACGCGTTCGCCGGGGCCGGCCCCGGCGGCGGCGAGCGCCGCGGCGGTCTCCCGGACCAGCAGGGCGAGTTCCGGGACGGTCCACTCGGTGGCGGCGGCGCCGATCCGGCCGGGGGCCAGGTCGAAGGGGCGGTCGAGGTGGAAGCGGGTGGGGGTGCCGGCGTCGGCGAGGTCGTCGAAGAGGACGCCGAGGTCGTGGGAGGTCATGCGGCGGTCTCCTGCCGGACGGTGCGGCCCCGGAGGGGGGCGAGGTGGGCGAGGACGCGGGCGGCGGCGAGCGCGCCCGAGCGGGCGGCGCCCTCGCTGGAGGGGCGGGCGGCGACCCAGTCCCCGGCGTACTCGACGGCGCGCGCGGGGCGCCGCAGGAACGCGGCCCGGCACGCGAGGGCGCGGGGGGTGAGTTCGGGCATGGCCTCGGGCCAGTGGTGGACGTGGGTGGCGGTGAGGGCGGCGCCGAGGCCGGGTACGTAGCGTTCGGCGGCGGCGGCGAGCCGGCGGCCGGCCTCCTCCTCGCCGGCCTCGGCGAGTTCGGGGATGCGGCGCGGCGCGGCGAGCAGGCTGACCAGGCCGCGGCCGGCGGGGGCGCGGTCGGGGCACTTGAGGTGGTCGGCGATCACGCAGGACAGGAGGGGTTCCTCGCAGGCGGGGGTGAGCAGCGCGTAGGCGCCGCCGTGCGGGGCGAGCGGCCGGTCGAGGGCGCAGCTGACCTTGAACATGGGCCGGTAGGTGGAGGCGGCCGGGTATCCGGTGGCGTCCGGGTCGGCGCCGCCGGTGAGCCGCAGCGCGACCGGGGCGGGCACGGCGAGGACCACCGCGCGGGCGGTGAGGGTGGTGCCGTCGACGGTGAGCCGGGCGTGGCCGCCGTGGTCGGTGACCTCCTCGACCCGGTGGCCGTAGCGGGTGTCGAGGGCCGCCGCGAGGCGGGTGGCGAGGAGGTCCATGCCGCCGCGGTAGGTGCGCCAGGCGGAGACCGGTCCGACCGCGAGGAGCAGGCCGACCAGGGGCGCGGCGGCGCTGCGGTCGGCGTCCCAGCCGAAGAAGGCGGCGGACAGCGGCTGGAGGAGGTGGTCGTGGAGGTCGGGGTGGTAGCGGCGGGCGGCGGCGGCGACGGTGTCGCCGCCGAGCGGGGTGGACTCGGGGTGGTCGTGGTCGAGTTCGGCGCGGTGGCGTCCGCTCCAGCCGAGGAACCGGGCCAGGGAGGGCCGGGCGGCGGGCACGAGTCCGGCGCCGGTGAGGACGGCGCGGGGTTCGCCGACGCCGTTGTGGGGCCGTCCGCCCCGCCAGACGGCCATGGGGCGGCCGATGCGGGGCACGTCGTCGGGGGTGAGGCCGGCCCGGCGCACCAGTTGCCAGGTGGCGCGGTATCCCTGGGCGGAGATCTGTTCGGCCCCGGTGTCGATGAGGTAGCCGTCGCGGCGGAGGCTGCGCATCCGGCCGCCGGGGGCGTCGGCGGCCTCGAAGACGGACACCTCGTGGCCGGTGCGGCGCAGTTCGTGGGCGGCGGCGAGTCCGGCGAGTCCGGCGCCGACGACGGCGATGTCGAGATCAGGGGTCATGCGGGGGCACTCCGTGCGGGGGCTGGGGAGGGTGGCACGGTCCGTCCGGGCGGGGCGGTCACCGGCGGGTGCGCAGGGCGTGGGCGCGGACCGCGTCGGTGACGTGTTCGACCTGGGCGTCGGTGAGCATGTGGTGGACGGGGAGGGACAGGTGCCGGCGGGCGGCGTCCCGGGCGTGCGGCCAGCCGGGGCCGGTCCCGGCGGCGACGGGCGCGAAGGCGGCCTGGTCGGGCAGGGTCCTCGGGTAGTAGACGTGGGTGTCGACGCCTTCGGCGGACAGGTGGTCGCGCAGGGCGTCCCGGTCGTCGGCGAGCAGGGTGTAGACGTAGTAGCAGCGGCCGTCGGTGCCCGGCGGCGGGGTGGTGACGCCGGGCAGGCCGGTGAGGTGTTCGGTGTAGTGGGCGGCGATCCGGGCGCGGCGTTCCAGGCGGGCGGTGAGGCCGGAGAGCCGGTGGAGCTGGAAGGCGGCCTGGATCTCGTCGAAGCGGCTGTTGACGCCGATGGTGTGGTGCAGGCCGCGGTGGACGCCGTCCTGGCCGTGGTTGCGGAGCATCCGGATCCGGCGGGCGGTCTCCTCGTCCCGGGTGATGACGGCGCCGCCCTCGCCGGGCATGCCGAAGGACTTGACCTGGACGAAGGAGTACAGCCCGGCGTCCCCCCACAGTCCGGCGGGGACGCCGTCGAGGACGGCGCCCTGGGCGACGGCGGAGTCCTCGATCAGGCGCAGTCCCCCGGCGGCGGCCAGCGCGGTGAAGCGGGGCATGTCCGCCATGACGGAGAACATGTGGGCCGGCATCAGGGCCTTGGTCCGCGGGGTGACGCGGGTCTCGGCGTCGGCGGGGTCGAGGGTGAGGGTCCGCGGGTCGATGTCGCCGAAGACGGGGACGGCGCCGGCGTGCAGGACGGCGGCGGCGAGCGGGGCGCAGCCGAAGGCCGGGACCACGACCTCGGCGCCGGGGCCGATGCCGAGGGCGGTGAGGACGAGGTGGAGGGCGGAGGTGCCGCTGGAGCAGGCGATCACGTCGGTGGCGCCGAGCCGGTCGCGCAGGGCGTCCTCGAACCGGCGGGTGCGGTCGCCGAGGATGAACTTCTGGTCGGCGCCGGTGCCGATCTCGTGGAGGAGCCGCAGGAGGGTGTCGCGGTCCTCGTGGAAGAGGTCGGGCGGGAAGAAGGGGACGCGGTCGCCGGGGCCGGCGGCGGTCTCCGCGGCCCGGTCGCTGGTGGTGGTCATGCGGGGACCCTCCCGGTGTGGAAGGCGCGGACGGCCGCGCAGACGCGGTCCACCTCGGCCTCGGTGAGATCGGCGTACATCGGCAGGGCGAGGGCGCGGCGGGAGGCGGCCTCGGCGACGGGGAAGTCGCCAGGCCGGTGGCCGAGTTCCGCGAAGCAGGGCTGGAGGTGCAGGGGCCGGGGGTAGTAGGTCTCGGTGCCGATGCCCCGGTCCTGGAGGTGGGCGGCGAGTTCGTCGCGCCGGTCGGTCTCGATGAGGTAGACGTAGAAGACCTCGTCGGGGGCGCCGGTGACCGCGGGCAGCCGGGTGACGCCGGGCACGTCGCGCAGGCCCTCGTCGTAGCGGCGGGCCAGGACGGCGCGGTGGTGGACGTCCTCGTCGAGGACGGTGAGTTTGGCGAGCAGGACGGCGGCCTGGAGGTCGTCCATCTTGCTGTTGTGTCCGACGTACCGGGTCTCGTGGGAGATGCCGGGGAAGTGGGCGAGGGTGCGCCCGGTCCGGCCGTGGTGGCGCAGGGCGGCCACGTGGTCGGCGAGGTCCTCGTCGTCGGTGAGGACGGCGCCGGCGTCGCCGAGCGCGCCGAGCGTCTTGCTCGGGAAGAAGGACAGCACCCCGCCGCGTCCGTGCAGTCCGGCGTGGACGCCGTCCTGCCGCATCCCGATGCCCTCGGCGCTGTCCTCCAGGAGGGTCAGTCCCCGGTCGGCGGCGAACGCGGAGAGCGCCGCCATGTCGGCCATCCGGGAGAAGAGGTGCACGGGGAGCGCGAACCGGGCGCCGTCGGCCGCCGCGTCCCCGATCCGGTCGGGGTGCATGGCGTACGTGTCGGGGTCGATGTCGGTGAAGACGGGCCGCCCGCCGGCGAGCACGACGGAGCTCGCGGTGGCGACGAAGGAGTACGCGGGGACCAGGACCCGGTCGCCGGGGCGCAGCCCGCACGCCTTCAGGAGCAGGACCAGGGCGTCGGTCCCGCTGTTCACCCCGATCACGCGGCGGGCCCCGGTGTAGCGCGCGAGGGCCTTTTCCAGACGGCCGACCTGGCGGGAATGCGAGAACTTGCCGTCGGCGAAAATCTCGTCCACTCCGGCCCGGAGGTCCGGCCAGATCCTTTCGAATGTCTTCGCCTGGGAGAAAAAGGGAATGCTGGATGAGATCACGCGGAAACAATTCTTCTCTGCCGACGGGACGTCGGCTTCAACGGTGGCCAGGTCAGCGACCCGGGAGCCGGGGTGGCGGGCGGGTCGGGTCCCACCCTCGGAAAACCTGCCCCGAGAACGTAACAGCCGGAAGAATGAAGTCTCGAATCCTCAAAGGAACTTCATACTTTTCGGTGACACTGTCACCGATTTTCTTGACCGGTGCCGCGTGCGGCGACGAGATTTCTCGCCGCACCACCCGCACCACCCGTACCACTGGATGGAACAACCGTATGAGACAGCCCCTGATCGTCGGACTGGGCCGTTCCGGTGCCGGGTTGCACCTGCGGGCCCTGCGCACCGCCCGTGACCGGTCGCCGGACGCGTGGCGGGGGCCGGTGATCGCCGTCGACCCCCGGCCTGGGGAGCGCGCCCCGGTGCCGGACGGGGTCACCGTGACGCCGTCGCTGGAGCGGGCGCGAGCCCTGCTGCCCCCCGACCGTGCCGTCGTCCACGTCTGCACCCCGCCCGCCACCCGGCTCGCCGTCCTCGCCGAGCTGTGCGCCGCGGGCTACCGCGATCTGATCGTGGAGAAGCCGCTGGCCGTCGGCGCCGGGGAGCGGGCCGCCGTGGCGGAGCTGTGCGCCCGCCACGGGCTGCGGCTCGCGGTGGTGGCGCACTGGCCCGCCTCCGCCCTGGCCGACCGGCTGCGCGAGCTGATCGCCTCGGGCCGGTTCGGCCGGCTGCTGCGCGTCGACATCGCCCAGCACAAGCCGCGCTTCACCCGCTCGCTGCGCGCCGACGACGGCCATCCCACCGCGTTCGACGTGGAGTTGCCGCACTCGCTCGGCCTGGTCCTGTCGCTCGTGGGCCCGGCCGAGACGACCGGCGCCCGGCTGACCGACCTGCGGGTCGGGGAGACGGTGCGCCCCGGGCTGGGCTCCGCGCTGCTCGAACTGCGGCACGCGAACGGCGTGCGGACCCGGATCGTCTCCGACCTCACCGCCCCCGTGCGCGAGCGCAGGATCGCCCTCGCCTTCGAACGGGGCACCGCCGTCGGCCACTTCGCCCCGAGCGACGCCGACGACCACGTCCAGCTCGACGTCGGCGGGCGGCGCGAGGTGTTCCGCGACGACGCGCTCGCCGCGTTCCTGCTGCGGACCTACGCCCGCTTCGCCGGCGTCCCCGCCGAGGACCCGTCCTGGGCGGCCGACCTCGCCCTGCACGCCGACGCGGTCCGGCTCGTCGACGAGGCCAAGCGGCGCTGCGCCGGAGACGCCGAGCGGTACGAGGAGGCGGCCCGTGTCACGATCCGCTGACCTGACCGGCCGGATCACCGGCATCGGCGACGAGGCCGCCCCCGACCTCGCCGGACAGATCGCCGTCGCCCGCGAACTGGGCTGGTCCGCGCTGGAGTTGCGCACCCTCGACGGCACTGCGCTGGCCGACCTGTCCGCGTCGGCCGTGGCGGACGCCGCCGGCCGGCTGCACGCGGCGGGCCTCGGCGTGGTCTGCCTCGACTCGCGGATCGGCAACTGGGCCCGCCCCGTCACCGGCCCCTTCTCCGCCGACCTGGAGGAGCTGGAGCGGCTCGCCGAGCACGGCAGGGTCCTGGGCTGCCGCAGCCTGCGCGTCATGTCGTGGACCGACGGCGGGCTGCCCGAGGAGGAGTGGGCGGCCCTGGCCCTCGACCGGATGCGCCGCCTCGCCCGCCGCGCCGAGCGGCTCGGCGTCGAGCTGCTCCACGAGAACTGCGCCGGCTGGGCGGGCTCCGACGCCGCCCGGACGCTCCGGATGCTCGCCGAGGTGGACAGCCCGGCGCTGCGGGTCCTGTTCGACATCGGGAACGGGGTGCCGTACGGCTACGACGGCCACGCGCTCCTCGAACGGCTGCTGCCGTACGTGGCCCACGTCCACGTCAAGGACGCGCTGCCCGGCGACCGGCCCGGCGAGGCCGTCTACACCCTGCCCGGCGAGGGCGTCGCCCGGGTCGCCGACTGCGTACGGCTCCTGGAGGAGCACGGCTACCGGGGCGCCTACTCCCTCGAACCCCATCTCGCCGTCGTCCCGCACGCGGGGCTGCGGGGCGAGGGCACCGACACGGCCGGCCCGTTCGTCCGCGCGGCCCGCCGCCTGGCCGCCCTGTCCGTCCCCCTGTCCGTCCCCCTGTCCGCCCCGGCTCCCTCCCCCGCCGTCCCCGCGCAGACCCCCTCCCGGGTTCCCCCGCCGCGGCCGGCCGCCGTGGACACGGGGCTGCTGCTGCACCTGCTGCACACGCCCACCGCGGGCCCCCTGGAGACCGGACCCGGCGCGCCCCACGCGCTGACGGCCGCCCTGCGCTCCTACGCGACGGCGGCGGCCCGGCTCGGGTTCACGACGGTGCGCCTCGGCGCCCCGGCCGCCGCGGAGGTGCTGCGCGACGACACCCCGCTGCCGGTGCGGCGCGCGGTCGCCGCCGACCCGGCGTTCCTGGAGCGCCAGCCGAGCCTGCTGCTGCGCCTGGGCCCTGAACTGCCCCGGGAGCGCACGGTGATGTTCAACGTGCACCTGGACACCGTCGCCGGCGGCGAACCCCCCGCCTTCGACGGGGTCCGGTTCACCGGGCGGGGCGCCGTGGACGCGAAGGGTCCGGCGGTGGCGCTGCTCGCGGGCGTCGCGGCCGCCGCCGGGAGCCACCCGGCGATCGGCCGGGACGTCTCGGTCCTCGTCCAGGCGGTGGCGGGCGAGGAGGGCGGCGCCCTGGGCACCTTCGGCACCCGGCCGCTCGTGGCGGCGGGACACGTGGGCCGGCTCAACGTCTTCTGCGAGCCGACGGGGCTGCGCCACCTGCCCCGCGCGACCGCCGCCGCCACCGCCCGCGTCACGGTCGACGGCGAGGACGCCGTCGACGACCGGCCGGGCGCCGGGCACAACGCCACCGTCCTGCTGGGCTTCCTCGCCCAGCACCTCGCCGCCGCCCTCGGCCCGGCCGCCCCCGGCACTCCCCCGCCCACGGTCTGCGTGGCGGGACTGCACACCGGCACCCTGCACAACAAGGTGCACGGCACCGGCCGTCTGCTGCTCAACCTGGCGTATCCGACCGCCGCGGCCGGTGCCGCCGCCGAACGCGCCCTCGCCCGCGCCCTCGACGAGGGGCTGCGGGAGTTCACCGCCCGTTTCTCCGGCAACCCCCTCGTCTCCCGGACCGCGTCCGACGCGGCCCGGATCACCCGGCTGGAGTGGGAGAAGCGCGGGCTGCCCGCGCTCGGTCCCCAACCGGCCTGGGGCGAGGAGCTGTTGGCCCGGGCGGGGATCGACCGGTGGCCGGACGACGAGCCGGCCTTCACTTGTGACGCGATCTGGCTGGACGGCACGGCGGACACCTTCACCACCGTCTTCGGACCGGGCTCGCTGGACGCCAACCGGGCGCACGCGGCGGGCGAGTTCGTCGACCTGGCCGACCTGGAGGCGTTCGCGGCCCGGACCGCCGCGCTGCTGACCGCCTTCGCCGATGACGTCGGACACGGCGCGGAGCACCGCCCCGTGCCGACACCCACCGAGAAAGCAGGAACCGCATGACGTCCACGCTGCCCGACGGCGCCGCACCCCGGAGCGCCCTCCCGGCGCCCGGCGACCGGAGGAGGGTGACGGTCCCGTACGAGGTGCTGCTCGACGAGACCACCGCCTGTTTCGTCCGGCTCGGGGTCCCCGCGGCCCGGGCCCGGCTCGCCGCCGAGGCGCTCTGCTACGGCGACCTGACCGGCATGGACTCGCACGGCGTGTTCAACCTGGACCGGCTCTACCGGCCGCTGCTGGAGTCCGGCGGCGCCGACCCGGTCGCCGAACCGCTCGTCCTGCGCGACCTGGGCGCCTGCGTGGTCCTGGACCACCGGCGGGCGCTCGGGCTGTGGGCCGCTTCGGAGGCGATGGACCTGGCGGTGGAGCGCGCGGCGCGCTGCGGCATCGGCCTCGTGTCGGTGCGCGGCGCCACCCACTTCGGCTGCGCGGGCGTCCACGCGCGGCGCGCCGCCGACCAGGGCATGATCGGCGTGGTGGCCTCCAACTGCGGCGGCCAGCGCATCGCCCGCCCGCCGCTCGGCGCCGCCGCCCTGCTGGGGACCAATCCGCTGAGCGTGGCGGCCCCGGCCCTGGAGGGGCGCCCCTTCGTCCTGGACATGAGCACCACCGTCGTCCCCACCGGCCGGGTCCGCACGGCGGCCCGTGACGGGCGGGAGGCGCCCGAGGGCTGGCTCACCGACGACGCCGGGCGCCCGGTGCGGGACGCGGCCGCCTACGACCGGGGCGAGGCCTGGCTGGGCTGGCTCGGCGGCACCCCGGAGACCGGCGCCTTCAAGGGGTTCGGGCTGGGGCTCGCGGTGGAGCTGCTGGCCGCCGTGCTGCCCGGCGCGGCCACCGGTCCCTCCCCGGAAGCGCTGGAGGGGGACGGCAGGCCGGGCGGGCGCGACGACGACATCGGCTTCCTCGTCCTGGCGATCGCCCCGGGCGCGCTCCGGGACGGTTTCGCCGAGGACGCCCGGAAGATGTTCGGCACGGTGGCGGCCTGTCCTCCGCTGCCGGGCCGGGGGCCGGTCAGCTACCCCGGTCACCCGGAGGCCGAACGCGCCGAGGAGCGGCGCGCGTCGGGCGTGCCGCTCTCCCTCCCGCTCCACGCCGAGCTGACCGCCCTCGGCCTCCGGCTCCCGGCCGTTCCGGAGGAGGACCGATGACACCGCCCTCCGTGACCGGCCCGTCGCCGTCCCCGCTCCGGCTGGGGATCGCCGGGCTCGGTGTGATCTCCCGCTTCTACCTGGCCGCCGCCGAGCGGCTGCCCGAGTGGGAGGTGGCCGCGGTCTGCGACCTGCGCGAGGAGGCCCTCGCCCCCCACCGGGGCCGGGTCGCCTGCCACACCGACCACCGGGAGATGCTCGCCGCCGGGCCGCTGGACGCCCTCGTCGTGGCCGTGCCCAACCACGCGCACGCCGAGGTGTGCGCGGACGCGCTGCGGGCCGGCGTCCCGGTCTGCGTCGAGAAGCCGCTCGCCCTGGACCCGGCGGACGGGCGGCGGCTCGCCGCGCTGTCGCGGGAGCTCGGCGTCCCGGTGTTCACGGCCTTCCACCGCCGCTACAACGACCGGGTCCTCGGGCTGCTGCGCCGGCTGCCCCCGCCGGGCTCGCCGGTCCGGGTGGAGTCGGTGCGGGTCCGGTACCTGGAGCGGATCGAGGAGCACATCGGCGCGGACACCTGGTACCTGGACCCGGCCCGCTGCGGCGGCGGCTGCGTCGCGGACAACGGGCCCAACGCCTTCGACCTGGTCCGGCTGCTGCTGGGCGAGAGCCCGTCGGAGGTCGTCGCCGTGGACGTGACGCGGGACCCGGCCGGCACCGACCGGCAGGCCGTGATCGAGCTGGCCGGTCCGGGCGGCCGGGGCCGGGTGGAGCTGGACTGGTCGTACCCGGGCGAGGTCAAGGACGTCGTGGTGCGGCTGGACGACGGCACCGAGCTGTCCGCGGACATGCTGGACGGCCGTCCCGCCTTCAAGGAGTCGCTGTGGCACGAGTACGAGGGGGTCCTGCGGGACGTCGCCCGGCTGCGCGACCTGCCCGATCCCGCCCGGGCCGTCGAGGGCGGCCTGGCCGCGCTGGAGCTGGTCGCCGCCGTGTACGCGGCGGAGGCCGCGCCCGGTTTCCCGGCGCCCCGCGTCCCGCGCGATCCGCGTCCCCTGGCCCGACCGGAGTCACGATGACCGCCTCTCCCGCCGTTCCCTCCTCCCTCCCCTCCCTGGACGCCGGCCGGCACGAGAACGGCGCCAAGCGCGCGGTGCGCGGGACCCTGGTGAAGGTGCTGCTGCACGAGCGCACCGACCGGGGCATGGTCCTGGAGCCGTTCGCGGCCCGCTGCGTCCGCCGGGGCGAGGTGCACGAGCTGCTGACGACCGACCGGTGGAGCGACGTGCCGGGCTCCCGGGTGGACCGGGTCGGTTTCCTCGGCTTCGTGGAGCTGGAGAACGGCGGCGTCCTGGACCGGGGGGACGCGGTGCTGATCGGCGGTGAGCCGGTGGGCACCGTGCTCGGCTTCGACGGCTGCCACCTGCCCAACCACTACAACATCGTGATCCACGCGTCCCGGCTGCTGACCGGCCGGTCCCTCGCGCTGGCGCCGGAGACCCCGGTGGTCTTCGTCCCGGCCGGCTGAGGCGCGCGCACGACGACGGCCGGCCGGCTTCCCGAGGGGAGCCGGCCGGCCGCTTTCTACCGGGGTGACGGACTAGCCGAGGAGCTCGACGTCGAGGTCACCGGTGTGGAACTTGCGCACGGCGGCGAGCAGCTCGTCCTCGGACAGCGTGCCGCTGCCGTCGGTGTCGATCTGCTGGAAGGCCGCGCGGCCCTCCTTCTCGCTGACGCCGATCGCCTTGAGCCAGGTGGCGAACTCGGCCTCGTCGATGACGCCGTCGTTGTCCTTGTCGGCGAGGGCGACGATGCCCTTGGCGACCGGGGCGAAGACCGGGTTGAAGGTGGCGGCGCCACCCTCGACGATCTCACCGGCGGCCTGGAGGAACTGCGGACGGTCGATCGGGCCCTGCGCCCCGACGCCCGCCTTGGAGGCGAGCTGCGCGAACATGGCGGTGAAGCCGTCGCGCAGCTGGGCGCCCTTGGCCGAGTCCGGGGTCTCACCGAAGGCCTGGGCGATCTTGGCGGCCTCGGCGGTGAAGTCCGAGGGCTGCAGCACACCGTCGCCGTTCGCGTCCCACTTCTCGAAACGCTTCTCGAGACGCTCCTGGGCGACGCCGCTGACTGCCATGGTCATGAGGTGTTCTCCTTGTTGTTTTTCCTGTGCGCCCGGACGGGTGTCCGGACGGTCTTTCCCGCGGCGCGGGCCACGCTTCCGTGGCCCGGGCCGGAGGTCTGTGGGGCGTGGCGCGGCGTCAGAGCCGCACCACGCGTCTGCCTTCCGCCGCGCCCCGGGTGTCCAGGACCGGGCAGGCGGCGAGGTCCCAGTCGGCCGACCGGTACTCGGCGTGCTCCTGGAGCAGCACCACCAGGTCGCTGCCCGTCAGGGCCTCCTCCCGGGAGGTCTGCCGGGGCACCGGGACGCCGTCGACCTCGAAGCGTCCGACGTACGGGTCGTGGTAGGCGAGCCGGGTGCCGAGGGCGCTCAGCGCGCGGGCCACGGCATAAGCGGGTGACTCCCTGGTGTCGGAGATGTCGGCCTTGTAGGCGACGCCGAGCAGGGTCACCCGGGCCCGCGCGGGGTCCTTGCCGGCCGCGACGAGCAGGTCGCGGGCCCGGCCGGCGACGTGGTCCGGCATCGCGTCGAGGACGGCGCGGGCGGCGCCCAGGGTCCGGAAGGTGAAGCCCTGTTCGGCGGCGCGGGTCATCAGGTAGCGGGGGTCGACGGGGATGCAGTGGCCGCCCACGCCGGGGCCGGGCCGGAAGGCGGAGAAGCCGAAGGGCTTGGTGTCCGCGCAGCGCAGCACGTCCCAGATGTCGATGCCGACCCGGTCGCAGTAGAGGGCGGCCTCGTCGACCAGGGCGATGTTGAGGTACCGGTAGGCGTTCTCGAGGAGCTTGGCCATCTCCGCCTCGCGGGTCCCGGCGGCGACGACGACCTCGTCGACGAGCCGCTCGTAGAAGGCGGTCGCGTGTTTGGCGCAGAGTTCGGTGCAGCCGCTGACGACCTTCGGGGTGGTGCGCAGGGTGTAGTGGCGGTTGCCGGGGTCGATGCGCTCCGGGGAGTACGCCAGGTGGAAGTCCTCGCCGACGCGCATGCCGTGCGCTTCGAGGAGGGGCCGGACGATCTCCTCCGTGGTGCCGGGGTGGCTGGTGGACTCGACGCAGACCAGCGTGCCCGGTTCGAGGTGGCGGGCGACGGTGCGGACCGCCGAGACCAGCGGTCCGAGGTCCGGTTCGCCGGCCGGGGTGAGTCCGGTGGGCACGCAGACCACGACGGTGTGGGCGCCCGTGAGGATGCCGGGGTCGGTGCTGGCGCGGAAGCCCGCGGCGAGCATCGCCTCGATCTCCTCGGGATGGATGTCCTCGATGTGGCTGCGTCCCCCGCGCAGCCCCTCGACGACGTCCGCGCCGATGTCGTAGCCGACGGTCGCCAGCCCCGCCTCGCAGGCCCTGCGGGCCAGCGGGAGGCCGACGTAGCCGAGGCCGACCACGGCGACTTCTGTCAACATGCGTCCCCCATGCCTTCATTTCCTCGGTGGGTTTTCCGGTGGGTTTCCTCGCGATCCGCCCGCCGGCCCTGAAGCCACCGGGCGCCACGTGGGAGCCGTGGTCGGATGCTCCGCAACCGGCCGGGCCGTCGAAGACCCATGCCGCGCAAGGAAGTTGAATCAGAAATTCCGCTTACAGTTCTAGGATTGCACGCAATTTCGCTGCGGAGAGCTATTTATTCACCTTTTCCCCTGTATGAGTGAAACCTTCTGCCACTCGGTTAACGCGGGCCGTCGCGCCGGGCCGTGCTCCGGGGCCCAGGGCGGCCAGGGCCCAGCCGGTGACGGTGCGCCGGCAGACCTTTCCGGTGGGCCGCAGCGGCAGCCGGTCCAGCACCACCAGGTACTCGGGGAACTTCCGCCGCTCCAGGCCCCGGGCCGCGAGGTGGGCGGTCACGGCGGCGAGGTCGGGCACGGGCGCTCCCGGCGCCGGCCGTACGCACGCGCACAGCCGCTCGCCGAACTCCTCGTCCGGCACCGGGACGCACACCGCCTCGGCGATCCGGGGATCGGTGCCCAGCTCCCGTTCCACCTCGGCCGGGCTGATCGTGTAACCGCCCCTGATCACCACGTTCTTGAGCCGGCCGAGGACCCGCAGCCGTCCCGCCCCGTCGAGCGACCCGAGGTCGCCGGTGCGGACCCAGCCGGTGGCGGTGCGGTAACGGGCGTCCAGATCGGGGGCGTCCACGTAGCACAGCGGGGTCATGGGGCCCTTGGCCTGGATCTCCCCGGGCTCCCCGGGGGCCGCCGGGGAACCGTCCGGCCGGACGATCCGGATGGCGGCCACGGCGGGGTCGGGGGTTCCCGCGACGTCGCCGGCGGGGGCGACGGTGTGGCAGTTGACGCCGTCCGACGAGCCGTACACGGTGACGACCGGCACGCCGAGGCGTTCCCGGCAGGCGGTCGCGGTGGAGGCGGGCAGCGCGGCGCCGCTGGAGACGACGGCCCGCAGGGAGGAGGTGTCCTCCCCCGGCAGGCGCGGCAGGTCCGCCATCCGGCGCAGCATGGTCGGCACCCCGAACAGATGGGTGGGCCGGTGGGCGGTGACCGCCCGGAGGGCGTCGGCGGCGTCGAACCGCTCGCGCACGATCAGGGTCCCGCCGAGCGCGGCGAGCGCGACCGGGACGCCCAGCGAGCCGTACGAGGAGGCCAGCGGCACGAGGACGAGGAACCGGGGCGGTTCGGCCGGGCGGCCGGTGAGGGCCCGCACGTAGGCGGCGCGGCCCCCCGCCATGGCCTGGTGGCTGTAGGCCACCATCTTCGGCTCGGCCTCGGAGCCGGAGGAGACGAGGAGCCGGGCGGGGGCGCCGGGCTCGGCCGGCGGACCCTCCGGCCGGAACGCCCCGCCGGGTGCGGCGCGGTCCAGCCGCCGAGCCCCCCGGGCCGGACCGGAGGAGGTCGTGAACACGGCGCGCAGCCACGGCAGTTCGGACGCCGCTTCGAGGTCCTCGGGTTCGCTGAGGACGGCCCCGCCGGCCCTGGACCGGGCCAGGAGCGTACGGGTGTCGCGGACGCCTCCGCCGAGCGGGTAGGGCAGCGCGACCGCGCCGAGGGCGTAGACGGCCAGTTCCGCCGCCGCGGCGAGGCGCCCGTTGGGCAGCCGGAGCGCGATCACGTCCCGGGCGCCGAGCCCCGCCTCCGCGAAGAGGGCGGCGACGCGCAGCACCTCCGCGTACAGCTCCCCGTAGGAGAGGGTGCCCCGCTCGTCCACCACGGCGTCGCGCGCCGGGGAGGCGAGGGCGTGGTTCCGGAAGAGGGTGAAGAGGTCGGCGTCGGGGCAGAGTCCCCGGGCCGTCCACTCCTCGCGCTCGGCGCGCGGGACCCGGTCGGGCAGGTCCAGGCCGTTCCGGGAGCGCCAGGGCGCCTCCCGCACGGTGTGCGTCGCGGTCATCGGTTCCTGTTCTTCTCGATGGGAGGGCGGGCCGCTCGCGGTGCCCGCTCGCCCGGGTGCCGACTGTGGTTCTCATCGGTTCGCCGGCGGCGGTTCACGAGACCCGGTGGCCCGGCGCGCGGTGGCGCTCCGGCGGCCACGGGCGTGCGCCGGTGCGCTCGTGGAGGCGTTCGCGCGCCGGGTCCGGCCCGGCGGGCGCTCGCCGGCCGGGGTCTCCCCTGCCGCCGGACGCCCGGCGGGCTCATCGGGAGGCGTCCTCCGTGAACGTCCAGGGCGTGGCGGGCCGGGCGTACGGGAGGTGCTCGTCCGGCGGCAGGACGGCCCGGGCGAAGGCCGGGTCCGCGGCGAGGGCGGCCAGGTCGGTGCGGACGGCCACGGACGGCAGTCCGGCCGCCCGCAGGTCGGCCAGCCACGCCTCCGTCGGCCGGCCGCGCAGCCGCTCCCCCACCGAACCGGCGCCGGCGGCCCCGACGGTCCGGGCGACGTCCCCGGGCCGGGTCCGCGCCTCGGCCCCCAGGTACAGCAGGCCGTCGGCGGTGGGCAGCGGGTGGTCCAGCGGGGACAGGGCGGTCCGCCGGTCCGGGCGGGGGACCAGCGCCGCCGCGGAGAGCAGCGACGACCGGACGCGGCAGCCCCGGCGGGTCCGCTCGCGGGCGAGGAGTCCGGCGAGCACGGCCTGGGCGAGGACCAGGCCGCCCAGGACGTCGGTGACGGTCATCAGGGAGGGGGCCGGGGCCTCTCCCTCGGGCCGCAGCGCGGCGGCGAGGCCGCCGTGGACCTGGGCCAGGTAGTCGGTGCCGATCGGCGGGAGGGGGCCGAGGGCGGTGCCGAACCCGGAGGCGGAGGCGTACACCAGGCGGGGGTTGAGGGCGTGCAGCGCGTCGGCGTCCAGGCGGAGGTCCCGGGCCTTGCCGGGTGCCCAGTTGTGCAGGAAGACGTCGGCGCGGGAGACCAGTTCGCCGACGGCGTCCCGGCCCCGGCGGGTGGTGAGGTCGGCCTCGACGACGGACTTGCCGTGGTTGAGCGCCGAGAACCGGACCGAGCAGCCTCCGGCGACCGGGGGCAGCTGGCGCTGCGGGTCGCCGCCGGGGGGTTCGACGCGGACGACCTCGGCTCCGAGCATCCGCAGGACGTGTCCGGCCATGGGGCCCTGGACGCGGCGGGCCGATTCGACGATCCGTACGCCGGACAGCGGTGGCGCGTCCCCGTGGGGGGCGGCCGGGGCCGGGTGCGGGAGGGGGGCGAGGGAGCCCGGTTCGACGGTCCAGGGGGCGAGGGCGGGGGCCGTCGTCGCCTCCGTGACCTCGACGACCGAGACGCCGTGCTCGGCACCCGCCCGGCGTACGGCCTCCAGGGGGTGGGTCAGGAGGGCGGCGCGGAGTTCCGGGGGGAGCGGGCAGACCGCCGTCCCGAAGCGGCTCTGGAACGGCAGCCAGCCGCGGCCCGCCGTCCGGGGCTCCACGCCTAATCGGCGCCAGAACCCGGCCCAGGCCATGGGGTCGAGCGTCTCGATCTCGACGCGCGCGGCGTCGGCGGTGACGAGGGTGGCCAGTCCCGTGCCGCTCCCGGGCGGTGGGGCGTCGTCGTCGGTGGCGGTGGCGGCGGCGAGGTACTGGGTGACCGTCAGGAGCGCCCCCTGGGCGAGGGAGGTGGCGGTCCGCAGCGGGGGGCGGCCGTGGGCGCGCGCGAGGAGGGCGGCCGTGACGCCCTGGGCGGCGAGCACGCCGGTCACGGTGGACACGTAGTCCACGGCGAGGGGGGCGGGGGCGCCGGTGGCCCGGCCGTGCACCTGCATGACGCCGCACGCGGCCTGGGCGGCGCGCTCGTCGCCCGTGTCGATGCCGACCGGGCCGGCGCCGCCGATGGTCCACCGGGGCCGGTCGCCGGTGGCGTCGGGCAGGTCGCCGAGGGTGCGTCCGAGCAGTTCTCCGGCCACGGTCCGGGCGGTGCGGGCGGACGCGGACGCCGTCCGGACCCCGGTCTCCTCCGACAGGCTCACGCGCTCCGCCCGCTTTCCCGGCCTCGCCGCATCGCGTTCTCCCTCGGCTCGGAATGATCTTTTCCGCCGGGGAGAACGGCGGGAGGGCGGCCGGGGGCACGGCTCCGGCGCCGCTTCATCCCCAATGACCAGGACTCGCAAGGCTGTACGGGAAAACCGCCGCCGCGCGGTGGGTGCGCCGGACGGGTGCGGAAGCGGGGCACCGGGCCGGGACCGCTCCCGGCGGCGCGGCACGACGAGGCGGGTAACTACCTTGCCTCCGGCGGCACTTCTGCAGTGGGCTGTGCCCCATGAAGAAGAGAAGCTTCGCGGTGCTGACCGCGGTCCTGGTCGCGGCACCCCTTCTGACGGCGGGGGTGCCGGGGCAGCGGGCGGTGGCCGCCGCGCCCGGTGGCGCTCCGCACGCCGCCGGGTCGGCGGTCCTGCGCGGTGTGGACCTGGACACGGTGACGATCCCCGAACTGCAGGCGCGGATGGCGCGGGGGACGCTGACCTCGTCGGAGCTGACCCGGGCGTACCTGCGGCGGATCGAGACCGTCGACCCGAGGATCGGCGCGGTGCTGCGCACCAGTCCGACGGCCCTGGGCCAGGCGGCCGCCAGTGACGCCCGGCACCGCCTCGGCAAGGCCCGCGGGCCGCTCGACGGCATCCCCGTCCTGCTGAAGGACAACGTGGACACCCGAGACATGCCGACGACGGCCGGGTCGCTGGCGCTGGCCGGGAGCCCGCCGGAGCGGGACGCGGAGCTGGTCGGGAAGCTGCGTGCGGCGGGGGCGGTGATCCTCGGCAAGGCCAACATGTCCGAGTGGGCGAACTTCCGCGGGGCGAAGCCGACCTCGGGGTGGTCGGCGGTGGGCGGGCAGACGCGCAACCCGTACGTCCTGGACCGCAATCCGTGCGGGTCGTCCTCCGGTTCGGCCGCCGCGGTCGCCGCGTCGCTGGCGCAGGTGGCGATCGGCACCGAGACGGACGGCTCCATCGTGTGCCCGGCCGGGATGAACGGGGTCGTCGGCCTCAAGCCGAGCCTGGGGGTGGTCAGTCAGGCCGGTGTCGTCCCGATCTCGGCCGAGCAGGACACGGCCGGACCGATGGCGCGCAACGTCGTCGACGCGGCGATCACCCTGTCGGTGCTCGGCGGGCGCGACGCCGCGGGCGCCCTCGGCCGTCCGGAGGCGGGGGCGCTCCCCGGCGGGCTGCGCGGCAAGCGGATCGGCCTGTGGCGGCTCCCCTCGCTCGGTGCCGGCGTGGACGCCCTGATGACCCGGACCGCGGCGCGGCTGCGGGCCGCCGGGGCCCAGGTCGTGGAGGTGACGCCGCCGTACCAGGCGAGGCTCGCCGAGCTCGAGTTCCCGGCCCTGCTGAGCGAGTTCCACCGGGACATCGACGCGTACCTCGCCACCCGCAACGGGCCCCGTGACCTCGCCGGGCTGATCGAGTTCAACCGTACGCACCCCGCCGAGCAGAGCTGTTTCGCCGGCCAGGAGCTGTTCGAGCAGGCCCTGGTCGCGCCGCCGACCACGGACCCGGGCTACCGGGCCGCGCGGGCCGAGCTGAAGGACCTGTCCCGGCGGTCCATCGACGAGACCATGGCCGCCCACGGCCTGGACGCCATCGCGGCTCCCACCAATCCGCCCGCCTGGACGACCGACTGCGCGCGGGGCGACAACGACGTGATCCCGTCCTCCACCCCGGCCGCCGTCGCCGGCTACCCCTCGCTGTCCGTCCCCGCCGGGTTCGTCGGCGAGCTGCCGGTCGGACTGCTCCTGATGGCGGGCGAGCGGCAGGACGCCGCGCTGCTGTCGCTGGGCGCGGCGGTGGAGCGCCGTCTGGACGCCTGGCGCGCGCCGCGCTACCTGCCCACGGTGACGCCCGCCACCACCGGCTGACGGAACGGCGCGTCCGCGGGGCCGGTGGCCGGGGCCGGTCCCGCGG
>NZ_JBEZUZ010000108.1:0-22222 GCF_040636735.1 Streptomyces sp. NPDC035033
CCGGACGGGTGACCCGGGTGTAGCTCTGCGGCTTGGTCTCGACGAGGCCCTCGACGGTGAGCCGGGCCAGGGCGTCGCGGACGGGCGCGCGGGAGCGGTCTCCTGCTCGACCTCGGCGAGGCGCTGGCGGAGGTGGCCGGCCTCGCTGCGGGCGCGCTGGGCCTCGGTGGCGGCGGCGGTGGCGTCCCGGTGGGCGGCCTCGCTCGCCTCCTGGAGGGCGGTGGACCGTTCCTCCTCCTCCGCGGCGTGGCGCTCGCCCTCCTCGGCGGCGGAGGCCAGGGCCCGTACGAGGTCGGCGGCGGCCCTGGCGCGGGCGGCGAGGGCCGGGGCGGCGTCGCGCTCGGCCTCGCGGATGGCGGCGGCCACGCGCGCGGAGCGGTCGCTCGCGGCGCGGTGGCGGAGCACCGATTCGGCGGCCTGCCAGGCGGAGTGCAGGGTGCGGGCCTCGATGAGCTCGCGGCGCTGGGAGGCGGCGCCCTTCTCGGCGGCGGCGAGCGCCAGGGAGGCGTGCCGGTAGGCGAGTTCGGCGGCGATCAGCGCGCTGCGCTCGCGGGCCGTCTCGGCCTCGGAGACGGCGTGGCCGGCGGAGGTGACCTGCTGGGCCAGTTCGGCGGCACGCGCGCGCTCCCCGGCGGCGCGGCCGGAGAGCCGGCGGGCCAGGGTGCGGGTGCGGCGCTCGGCGCCGGCGTGCACCTCGCGGGCGCGGGAGCGGGTCGCGGCCGCGTCGACGATGCGGTTCAGGAGGTCGACGGAGCCGGCGGTGAAGTCGCGTTCGGCGGTGAGTTCGGCGCGGCGGCCGAGCTTGTTGCCGAAGCCGCCGACGAGGTCGGCGAGGCCGTCGGTGTCCCGGGTGTCGGTGACCGCGCGGAGGAGGAGGTCGGTGAAGTCGGAGTCCTTCTTGACCGCGAAGAGGCCGGCGGCCTCGCCCTCGTCGGCGTTCATCTCGCGCTGGTAGCGGAAGAGTTCGGGGTCGAGGCCGAGCTCGCCGAGGTGCTCGTTCCAGCGGTCGTGGATCTCCTCCCAGACCACGTCGAGGTGCGGGTAGGCCTTGCCGGCCTCGGTGAGGGCGTCGCGGAAGCCCTTCATGGTGCGGCGGCGGCCGGTGGCGCCGGAGGCGCCCTCGGCGGCGGGGCGGACGGAGGTCGCCTCGGCGACCGGGAGGTTGTCCAGGCTGAGGCCGGGGCCGGGGCGGAAGGAGTACCAGGCCTCGGCGAACTTCCTCGGGTCGTTGGAGACCTGGCGGCCGCGCCACTCGCTGACCTTGCCGACGACGACGAGTTCTCCGGTGAGGGTGTGCTGCCACTCCAGGGCGACGTGGCCGCAGTCGTCGGCGAGCAGGAACTTGCGGAGCACGCCGGAGCTGGCGCCGCCCAGGGTGTTGCGGTGGCCCGGGAGCATCACCGAGAAGATCAGCTTGAGGAGGACGGACTTGCCGCCGCCGTTCTCCAGGAAGAGCACGCCCGCGGGGGCGGGGCGGCGCGGCGGGCCGACCGGCTCCTCCTCGAAGAACTCCGCCTGGGTGGGGGCGGGGTTCGGCACGGGGGCGCCGACGCCGCGCAGGTCCAGGACGGTGTCGGCGTAGCGGGCGCCGGCGGGGCCGATGGAGTAGAGGCGGACCCGGGACAGCTCGTACATGGCGAGGGACTCTCGTGCTCTCGTGCTCGGGGAGTTCGGTCGCGCGGGCGGGGACGGCGTCGCGCGCGGGCGGGGCGGGGGCGGAGCGGGTGTGGGACGGGTGCGGGGTGCGGGGCTGCGGTGGCGTGGTTACGCGTGGAAGGGCAGGCCGGCGTCGGCGGCGAGCTCCAGGTCGTCGCCCTCGGGCGGCGGGACGAGGGTGGCGGTGCCGTCGCTGACGGGGACGATGCCGAGGTCCAGGAGCTCGGTCAGGGCGGCGGAACCGGCCATGTCGCGGACCTGGAGCTGGTAGCGGGCGGTGGTGCGGTAGGAACCGCCGCCCTCGTCCCCGGTGCGCTGGAGGAAGCCGGAGTCGGTGAGGAAGGCGACGGCCTTGGCGACGATGCCGGTGGTGGAGCCGGCGAGCCGGCGGGCGTCCTTGGTGGCGCCGGTGGTGGAGCGGCGGGACCAGACGCGCCAGGCGGCCTCCAGGCCGGGGGCGTCGGAGGCCGGGTCGGTGTTCTCGCCCTGCTCCTCGGCCCGCTGCTCCAGGCGGAGGCACGCCTGGCGGACGAAGGAGTCCACGCCGTTGACGGTGAGGCGGCCGATGTAGGCGTCGTCGGCCAGGTCCTCGGGGCGGGGGAAGGCCATGGCGGCGACGGCGAGGTGGGCGAGGCCGTGCAGGAAGCGGTCGGCGGAGTCCGTGTTGGCGCGCCGCGCGTAGTCGCCCATGCGGACGGCGAAGACGGAGTCCTCGCCGGCGGTGACGGCCATCCCCGCGCGCGGGGAGACCTCCAGGACGATCAGGCCGAGGCCGGTCGCGACGGCGTCGGCGAGCCGCGCGAAGGCGGGGTCCTCCTGGTAGCGGCGGAGCAGTTCGGCGTACTCGGCGTCCCGGGCGGGCAGCAGCTTGGGCTGGAGCCCGAAGGAGACGAGCCGCGCGGCGTCGGCGGCGTCGGCGGGGGTGACCGCGGCGGCCTGGGGAGCCGGGGCGGCGGGGGCCGGCGGCCGGGGGGACTCCTGCTCGCTCCGCGCGTCCGCGTACTCGGTGTGCTGGACGGCGTTGTCGCTCACGGCTGGGGCTCCTCGGTACGGCTCTCGTTCGGTACGGCGGGGGTGCCGGCGGGCAGGGGCAGCGGCACGGGGGTGACGGCGGCGGGCGGCGCGGGCGCCTCGTCCGGCGCGGGCGGCGGCCCGTCGGGCGTCCCGAGCCGTACGGCGCGGACCGTCGGCAGCCCGCGGCGCCGCGCGGCGGCCCGGGGCGCCTCCGGCAGGGACACGGTCCCGAGCCGGGGCCGGTCACCGGGCCCGTCCTCCGCCCCCGCGGGCGAGTCCACGAAGGGCGCCAGGAGACGGGGGCCGGGGGACGCGGGAGGCGTCTGATCCGCTCGGGGTGCCCGGGACGAGGGCGCCAGGGGCGGGGTCGGGAGGGCGGTCACGGCGGGGGTGGACGCTGTCGGCACCGGGGCCGCCGCCGGGATGTCGGTCGGCGCCGGGGCCACCGGGGCGTCGGGCACGGCCGGGAGCGCCGGGTCGGTGATCGCGGCCGGGGCCGCCTGGGCGGCGGGCTCGGCCGGGGCCGCCGGGTCGGTGATCGCGGCCGGGGCAGCGGGCTCGGTCGGGGCCGTCTGGGCGGCGGTCGGGGCGGCGGGTTTCGGGAGCCACGCGCGGGTGGCCCGGGCGAGGCGGCGGCGCGGGCGGGAGCCGGGGTCGGCGGAGGAGGGGGCGGCGTCGGAGACGTACGTCACGACGCCTCCGTACGGTCGGCGGCCATGCCCGCGGCGTCGAGGAGCGCGGTGCCGACGATGAGGTCGGCGCCTCCGAAGCCGGGGTCGTCGAGCGGGGTGCCGTCGTCGACGGCGAAGAGCAGGCGCTCCTCGCCCTGGCGGTAGGCGGTGCCGACCGGGGGGCTGGCCGCGTGGACGGCGAGCAGGGCCACCAGGTAGGCGAGGTCCTCGCCGCCGGTGGCGCGGGCGTCGGCGAGCAGGCCGGAGAGCCGGCGCGGGGCGTCGTGCTCCAGGTCCAGCAGGCTCAGCGCGTCCGCGAGCTGGCGCTCGCTGAAGCGGGAGTCGTCCGGAGTGGCGATCAGGTCCGGCTCGGGCATCTCCGCGCCGAGGTGCTCGCGCTCGACGGGGGGCGTGAGCAGCAGGTCCACGAGGTCGCCGAGGCGGACGGAGGAGGGGGTGCGCAGGCCGGTGCCGCGCGCGAAGAAGGCGTCGGTGACCCGGGTGGCGCGCTCGACGGGGAGCGGCAGCACGGGCGCGACGAGCTGTCCGTACACGTCGAGGCCGGTGTACCGGGTGGGCGCGGCGAAGGCCTGCCGGTCCTGTTCGGCGCGGAACAGCGGGCCGGCCTCCAGGAGCCGGGACTGGAGCTGGGTGTGGCGCTGGATGCAGTCCTTGACGATGTCGACCAGCTCGGCGGCGCGGCGCTTGTGCTCGGGCTCCTCCGCCTCGTCGCGGGCCTTGCGGATGTTGGTCAGGATCGCGTTCTCGTGGCGGTAGCGGTCGGCGACGTGGTCGAGCGCCTCGGCGATCATGTCGGGAACGCTGTTGAGCCAGTCCACCGCGCGCACGTTGCGCCGGGTGGCCTCCAGGGTCTTGCGGAGGGTCTCGGCGTACTGGACGGTCCGGTAGCGGGCCTGCTCGGCGGCGAGCTGCGCGTCGGCGAGGCGGCCCCGGCTGATGAGGACCTCCAGCTTCACCTCGGCGGCGATCTGGGCGCTGGTGACGTCGGTGTCGAGGGCGCCGACCAGGACGTTGACGGCCTCGTCGGTGGTCCGGAGGCAGACCGTGCCGCCGTAGCCGGGGACCTCCTCGATGAGCTTGAAGTCGTAGTCCCGGCGGACGTACACGCCGTCGGTGCCGAAGGTGCCGTAGACCGCGCGGAAGCCGCGGTCGACGCTGCCGACGTTGATCAGGTTCTCCAGCACCCAGCGGGCCACGCGCTCGTGCTCGGCGGCCGGGCGCTCCGGGGCCTGGGCGGCGACGCGGGGCAGCAGCCGGGCGACGACCTGGTCGTGGTCGGCGCCGGTGTCGAAGTCCATGTGGAGGGTGACGAGGTCGATCGCGGCGAGGGCGACCTCGGCCATCGCGTAGACCGTGTACTCGCCGGCGAGGTTGGCCTTGCGCGCGTCGAGGTCGTGCAGCGGCGCGGTGCACGCGAGCGCGCGCAGGCGCCGCGCGAGCCCTTCGTCGGCGGCCGGCCCCTGCGCGGGGCGCGGCCCCGCGCTGAGCTGGGGCGGAGCGAGGTCCGTCGAGGCAGGCGAAGTCACGGTGCACAGAGTAGGTCCTCGCACTGACACGGGTCGAAACGGCGCAGAAACCACCGCCCCGGCCCCCTCCCGGCGGTACCCTCCGCCGTCGCCCGGGCCCGTCCTCCTCCGGCCGGTCCGCCGGCGTCCGGCGGGCGCTACTCCTCCCCGGCGGGTTCGTCCACGGCCCGGGCGCAGGCTGCGGCGACGCGGCTCCGGGAGTCGTCGAGGTAGCGGGCGAGGAGGCGTTCGGCGCCGGCCCGCTCCCCCGCCCGCAGGGCCTCCAGGATCTCCTTGTTGCGGGCGAGGTAGGGCTCGTGGAGGGCCCGGGGGTCGTCCACGACGTGGAAGGCGAGCCGGAGTTCGGCGAGGACGCTCCGCATCAGCTCGTCGGTGCGGGCGCTGCCGGCGAGGGCGACGAGCTCGCGGTGGAAGTGGATGTTGGCGGTGGAGACCCCGCGCCAGTCGGCGGCCCGGGCGGCGGCCTCGCCCTCGGCGACGGCGGCCGCGAGGCCGGCCACGGGGAACGGCGGGTGGCCGAGGCCCCGGACGACGGCGCACTCGACGAGCCGGCGGGTGCGGTAGATGTCCTCGACGTCGTCGACGTCGAGGACGCGGACGAAGACCCCGCGGTTCAGCTCGTGGACGAGCAGCCGCTCGTGGGTGAGGAGCCGGAAGGCCTCGCGCAGGGTGTTGCGGGAGATCCCGAGGGCACCGCCGATGCTCTCCTCGGAGAGCCGGGTGCCGGGCGGGAAGAAGCCCTCGGCGATCCGGGTGCGCAGGATGTCCGCGACCCGTTCCGCCGTGCTGGTGCGCCCGAGCAGCACGCGGTCGTCCGCCAGCCCGCCGATCGTCCCGGTGCCGCTCGCGTCCACGGTCCCCCTCCCTGCCGGGGCCGTCGGCCCCGTCGTCGTCCGGCCGTCGAGTCAACCGCAGAAACGGATCCGGGACAACACGCCTCTTGTCGAATCGTTGAACAATCCCCTACCTTGGCGCCACCGCACACGGTCACCGCCGGAACACGTACCGGTACGGGACGGCACGGACGCGGCGCACGCGGAACGGCAACGGAACGGCACACGCACGGCCCTCTCGTACGTCTCTCAGGCACGCCTCCCCCACCTGCGAGGTGCAGATGAGCACGACACAGACCCGGCTGTCCGCCCAGGACGGTCCGCCCGACGCGTCGGGCGCGTTCGGCTGGCTGCGCGCCCTCGGCCCCCGCGGCCGGCGCGCCTTCGGCGGCGCGTTCGGCGGATACGCCCTGGACTCCTACGACTTCTTCACCCTGCCGCTGTCGATGGTGGCGATCGCCGCCTACTTCCACCTCGACAAGGGCCAGACCGGACTGCTCACCACCGTGACCCTGGTGGTCTCGGCGCTGGGCGGCGCCCTCGCCGGGGTCCTCGCCGACCGGGTCGGCCGGGTCAGGGCGCTGATGGTCACGGTGCTCACCTACGCGGTCTTCACCGTCCTCTGCGGCTTCGCGCCCAACTACGAGACCCTGCTGGTCTTCCGGGCGTTCCAGGGGCTCGGTTTCGGCGGCGAGTGGGCGGTCGGGGCGATCCTGGTCGCCGAGTACGCCTCCGCCCGGCACCGGGGCCGCACACTTGGCGCCGTGCAGTCGGCGTGGGCGGCCGGCTGGGCGCTCGCGGTGGTCGTCTCCACCCTGGTCTTCCAGTTCTTCGAGGCGGACCTGGCCTGGCGGATCCTGTTCTGGACCGGTGCCCTGCCCGCGCTGCTCGTGGTCTGGGTCCGGCGGAACGTGGAGGACGCCCCGGAGGCGGCCGCCGCGCGCGTGGCGAGCGCCGAGCGGGGCTCGCTGCGGGCGGTGTGCCGGCCCGGGCTGCTGCGCGTCACCCTCTTCGCGACCCTGCTGTCCACGGGCGTGCAGGGCGGCTACTACACGCTCGCGACCTGGGTGCCGACCTTCCTCAAGACCGAGCGCGGGCTCACCGTGGTCGGCACCGGCGGCTATCTGACGCTGCTCATCTCCGGCGCCTTCATCGGCTACCTGACGGGCGGCCACCTGACCGACCGGATCGGCCGGAAGCGGAACATCGCGCTCTTCGCCGTCCTGTCGGCGGTGTCGGTGATCGCGTACACCCAGATCCCGACGGGCGCCAACACCCTGCTGCTGGTCCTCGGCTTCCCGCTCGGCTTCTGCATGTCGGCCATCTTCAGCGGCTTCGGCTCCTTCCTCGCCGAGCTGTACCCGACGCCGGTGCGCGGCACCGGCCAGGGGCTCACGTACAACACCGGCCGCGCGGTCGGCGCGGTCTTCCCCACCCTGGTCGGCTTCCTCTCCGAGAGCTGGGGCGTCGGCGGTGCGCTGGTCTTCGGGGCGGTGGGGTACGGACTCGCCGTGGTGGCCCTGCTCGGCCTGCCGGAGACGCGCGGAAAGGAACTCGGATGAACGGCACCGACCCGGCGACGGCACCCGTCCCCGGACCGCGGGAGGCACGCGCGCGTGCGCGGGCCGGGACGGCGGGCCCGACGGCCGGCTGGGCGCCCGGCCACGCCCAGGCCAACCTGATCGCGGTCCCCGCCGACTGGGCCTACGACGTGCTCCTCTTCTGCACCCGCAACCCGAAGCCCTGTCCGGTCCTGGACGTCACCGACGCCGGCTCCTGGACCACCTCGCTGGCGCCCGGCGCCGACCTGCGCACCGACGTCCCGGGCTACCGCGTGTGGGAGGACGGGCGGCTGGTGGCGGAGCCGGCGGACGCCACGCCGTACTGGCGGGACGACCTGGTCTCCTTCCTCATCGGGTGCAGCTTCACCTTCGAGGGGGCGCTCGCCGCGGCGGGCGTACCGCTGCGCCACGTGGAGCAGGGCCGGAACGTGTCGATGTACGTGACCGACCGGGCCTGCCGGCCTGCGGGGCGGCTGCACGGGCCGATGGTGGTGTCGATGCGGCCGGTTCCCGCGCGGCTCGTGCCGGTGGCGCGGCGGATCAGCGGGCTGCTGCCGGCGGTCCACGGCGGGCCGGTGCACGCGGGCGATCCGGCGGCGCTCGGGATCCGCGACCTGGACCGGCCGGACTTCGGGGACCCGGTGGTGGCGGAGCCGGGGGACGTGCCGGTCTTCTGGGCCTGCGGGGTCACCCCGCAGGCGGCCGTCATGGCCTCCCGCCCGCCGTTCGCGATCACCCACGCGCCGGGCCGGATGTTCGTCACCGACGTCCGGGACGAGCAGTACCGGATCGACGTCTGAGACCGCCTCCCCGCGCGCGTGCCGCCACGCCGGCACAGCACCACAGCACCACAGCACCACAGCACCACAGCACCACAGCACCACAGCACCACAGCACCGACGAAGGGATACAGCACCGTCATGAGCGGGGTCTCGATCGATCTGAACGCCGATCTCGGGGAGGGCTTCGGCCGCTGGACGCTGACCGACGACGAGCGGCTGCTCTCGGTCGTCACCAGCGCCAACGTGGCCTGCGGCTTCCACGCGGGGGACGCGGTCACCATGCGGCGGGTGTGCGAGCTCGCCGCGGAGCGGGGGGTGCGGATCGGGGCCCAGGTGTCCTACCGGGACCTGGCCGGTTTCGGGCGGCGCGCCATGGACGTGCCGGCGGCGGAACTGGCCGCCGAAGTGGCGTACCAGATCGGGGCCCTGGAGGTCTTCGCCCGCGCGGCGGGCTCCCGGGTCTCGTACGTGAAGCCGCACGGGGCGCTCTACAACCGGGTGGTGGGCGACGCGGAGCAGGCGGCGGCGGTCGTCGACGGGGTGCTCCTCGCCGGCGGCGGGCTGCCGGTGCTCGGGCTGCCCGGTTCGCGGCTGCACGAGGCGGCGGCGCGGGCGGGGCTCCCGACGGTCGCCGAGGCCTTCGGCGACCGGGCGTACCGGGCCGACGGTTCCCTCCTGCCACGGGGGCGGGAGGGGGCCGTCGTGCACGATCCGGACGCGGTGGTCGAGCGGTCGGTGGCGCTGGTCCGGACGGGCACGGTGACCGCGCACTGCGGGACCGCCGTGGCCGTCCGGGCGCGCTCGCTCTGCCTGCACGGGGACACCCCGGGCGCGGTGGAGCTGGCCCGGCGCGTCCGGGCCGGCCTGGAGGCCGCCGGGGTCACCGTGGGGGCCTTCGCGTGAGGGTGCTGCGGGCGGGCGAGCGGGCCCTCCTGGTCGAACTCGCCGACGGCGCCGCCGCGGAGGCCCTCCACGCGGAGCTGCTGCGCCGCCGGGCGGCGGGCGCGCTGCCCGGCGTGCGGGAGATCGTGCCGGCCGCGCGGACGGTGCTGCTCGACGGGGTGGCCGAGCCGGCCCGGCTCGCGGCGGAGCTGCCCGGCTGGGAGCTCCGGCCGGGGCACGCGCGCGTGGGGGAGGTCGTGGAGGTCCCGGTCCGGTACGACGGGCCGGACCTGGCGGAGGTGGCCGCCCTGTGGGGGGTGTCGCCCGCGGAGGCGGTACGGATCCACTCCGCGGCCGAGTTCCGGGTCGCGTTCTGCGGCTTCGCCCCCGGCTTCGGCTATCTGACCGGGCTCGGCGCGCGGTACGAGGTGCCGCGCCGGGCGACTCCGCGGACGGCGGTGCCCGCCGGGGCGGTGGCGCTGGCGGGGCCGTACACGGGCGTGTACCCGCGCTCCTCGCCGGGCGGCTGGCAGCTGATCGGGACGACGGACGCGGTCCTGTGGGACACCGGACGCGAACCGGCGGCGCTGCTCTCCCCCGGCACGCGCGTGCGGTTCACGGTCCTGGCGGGCGCGGAGGGCGGGCGGTGAACGACCGTGCCGTGGCCGTGGTCCGGGCGGGCGCCCTGACCACCGTGCAGGACCTGGGACGGCCCGGGTACGCGCACCTCGGCGTGCCCCGCTCCGGCGCCCTCGACCCGGCCGCCGCCCGGCTGGCGAACCGGCTGGTCGGCAACGAGGAGGGGGCCGCCGTCCTGGAGACCACCGTGAACGGCTGCGCGCTGCGGCCCCGGCGGGCGGTGACCGTGGCGGTGGGCGGCGCGCCCTGCGCGGTCCGGGCGGACGGCCGGCCGCTGCCCTGGGGCACGGCGGCGCGGGTCCCGGCCGGCGCGCTCCTGGAGGTCGGCCCCGCGGTGCGCGGGCTGCGCTCGTACGTGGCGATCGGCGGCGGCGTCGCCGTCGATCCGGTGCTCGGCAGCCGCTCCACCGACCTGCTGTCCGGGCTCGGCCCGGCGCCGCTGGCGGACGGGGCGGTGCTGCCGCTGGGTGCGGCCGCGGCCGTACGGGGGCCGGTCGACGCTCCTCCCTGGCCGGGTCCGCCGGACGAACTCGTCCTGCGGGTCCGGCTCGGGCCGCGCGACGACTGGTTCACACGCGGGGCGCTCCGCGTCCTCACCACGCGCGCGTACGTGGTGTCCCCGGCGAGCAACCGGATCGGGCTGCGGCTCGACGGGCCCGCCCTGGAGCGCGCGCGGCCCGGTGAACTGCCCAGCGAGGGCATGGTCCTGGGCGCGGTGCAGGTGCCGCCGGACGGGCGTCCCGTGGTCTTCCTGGCGGACCATCCGACGACCGGGGGCTATCCGGTGGTGGCGGTGGTGCGGGAGGCGGACCTGGGGGCGGCGGCGCAGGCCCGGCCGGGGACGCCGGTCCGCTTCGTCACGGCCGGGTGACCCCTTCCGGCGGCGGGGTGCCGTAGCCCCCGCCGCCGGGGGTGCGCAGGACCAGGACGTCGCCGGGGCCGGCCTCCGCGGCCGCGACCCCGGCGAGGCGTTCCACGGAGCCGTCGGCGCGTTCGATCAGGTTCTCGCCGAGCGCGCCCGGCTCGCCGCCCGCCATCCCGTACGGGGGCACCCGCCGGTGGCCGGTGAGGAGGGCGACCGTCATCGGTGCCAGGAAGCGCAGCCGCCGCTCCACGCCGTCGCCGCCGTGCCACCGGCCCCGGCCGCCGCTGCCCTCGCGGACGGCGAAGGCGTCGACGCGGACCGGGTGGCGCCATTCCAGGACCTCGGGGTCGGTGAGGCGGGAGTTGGTCATGTGGGTCTGGACGGCGTCGGCGCCGTCGAAGCCGTCGCCCGCGCCGGAGCCGCTGGCGACGGTCTCGTAGTACTGGACCCGGTCGTCGCCGAAGGTGAGGTTGTTCATGGTGCCGGAGCCCTCGGCCTGGACGCCGAGGGCCGCGTAGAGGGCGCCGGTGACGGCCTGGGAGGTCTCGACGTTCCCGGCGACGGTGGCGGCCGGCGGTTCGGGGGCGAGCATGGAGCCGGGCGGGACGCGGATCTCCAGGGGTTCCAGGCAGCCGCCGTTGAGGGGGATGGGCTCGTCGACGAGGGTGCGGAAGACGTACAGGACGGCGGCCTTGACGACCGCGGTGGGGGCGTTGGCGTTGCCGGGGAGCTGCGGCGAGGTGCCGGTGAAGTCGAGGACGGCGGAGCGGCGTTCGCGGTCGACGCGGACGGCGACCCGGATGACGGCGCCGGAGTCGGTCTCGTACCGGTGGGTGCCGTCCTTCAGCCGGGCGACGATCCGGCGGACGGACTCCTCGGCGTTGGCCCGTACGTGGCGCATGTAGGCCCGGACGGCGTCGAGGCCGAACTCGGCGACGGCCTTGCGGAGTTCCTCGACGCCCTTCTCGTTGGCGGCGATCTGGGCGCGCAGGTCGGCGAGGTTGGTGTCGGGGTCGCGGGAGGGGTGCGGGGCGCCGGTGAGGAGGGCGCGGGTCTCGGCCTCGCGGAGCCGGCCGTCGCGGACGAGGAGCCAGTTGTCGAAGCGGACGCCCTCCTCGTCGATCGTGCGGCTGAAGGCGGGCATGGAGCCGGGGGTGATGCCGCCGATCTCCGCGTGGTGGCCGCGGGAGGCGACGAGGAAGCGGAGCTCGCGCCCCTCGTCGTCGAAGACGGGGGTGACGACGGTGACGTCGGGCAGGTGGGTGCCGCCGTGGTACGGGTCGTTGACGGCGTAGACGTCGCCGGGGCGGAGGTCGCCGGCGCGGCGGCGCAGGACCTCCTTGACGGTCTCGCCCATGGAGCCGAGGTGGACGGGGATGTGGGGGGCGTTGGCGACGAGGTTGCCCTCGGCGTCGAAGAGGGCGCAGGAGAAGTCGAGCCGCTCCTTGATGTTGACGGAGTGGGCGGTGTTCTCCAGGCGGACGCCCATCTGCTCGGCGATGGCCATGAAGAGGTGGTGGAAGACCTCCAGGAGGACCGGGTCCACGTCGGTGCCGGCGGCGGTGCGGGCGGGGCGCGGGACGGCGCGGGTGAGCAGCAGGTGGCCGGTGGCGGAGGCGGTGGCCCGCCAGCCGGGGTCGACGACGGTGGTGGCGTCGTCCTCGGCGAGGATCGCGGGGCCGTCGACGGTGTCGCCGGGGCGCAGGTCCTCGCGGCGGTGGAGCGGGGTGTCGGAGGCGGTGGCGCCGTCGTGGGTGCGGACGGTGGCGCGGGGGACGAGGGGTCCCGTCCGGGTCCCGGTGGGGACGTGGGCGGGGCCGTGCGGTCCGGCGGTGCCGACGGCCTCGACGGTGACGGCCTCCACGACGAGCGGCTTGTCCATGGTGAAGGCGTAGCGGGCGCGGTGGTCGGCGGTGAAGGCGGCGGCCATGGCGGGGGCGGGGCCGAGGTCGACGGGGAGGCTCGCGTCGGTGCCGGCGTAGCGGAGGAGCACGCGCGCGCGGGTGGTGATCGCGGTGTCGGGCAGGCCGTCGGCGCGGAGTTCGGCCCGGGTGCGGTCGGCGAGTTCCGCGGCGACGGCGGTCACGCGCGCGGGGGTGCCGGGTTCGTCGAGCGGGGCCTCGACGGAGCGTTCGCGCAGGGCGGTGGCGTCGGCGAGGCCGATGCCGTACGCGGAGAGGACGCCGGCGAGCGGCGGGACGAGGACGGTGTCGACGCCGAGGGCGTCGGCGACGGCGCAGGCGTGCTGGCCGCCGGCGCCGCCGAAGCAGGTGAGGGCGTAGCGGGTGATGTCGTGGCCGCGCTGGACGGAGATCTTCTTGACGGCGTTGGCCATGTCGAGGACCGCGATCCGCAGGAAGCCGGCCGCGACCTCCTCGGGGGTGCGGCCGCCGCCGACCTCCTGGGCGAGGGCCGTGAAGCGTTCGCGAACGATCCTCGCGTCGAGGGGCCGGTCGCCGTCCGGGCCGAAGACGGCGGGGAAGTGGTCCGGCTGGATCCGGCCGAGCATCACCTGGGCGTCGGTGACGGTGAGCGGGCCGCCGCGCCGGTAGCAGGCGGGGCCGGGGACGGCCCCGGCGGAGTCGGGTCCCACGCGGTAGCGGCGGCCGTCGTAGTGGAGGACGGAGCCGCCGCCTGCGGCGACGGTGTGGATGCTCATCATGGGTGCCCGCATCCGCACCCCGGCCACCTGTGAACCGAGTTCACGCTCGAACGTGCCGGCGTAGTGTGACACGTCCGTGGACGTGCCGCCCATGTCGAAGCCGATGACGCGGTCGTGTCCGGCCCGGGCGGAGGTACGGGCCATGCCGACGACGCCGCCCGCCGGTCCGGAGAGGACGGCGTCCTTGCCGCGGAAGTGGGCGGCCTCCCGCAGTCCGCCGTTGGACTGCATGAACATCAGGCGGATCCCGGCGAGTTCGGCGGCGACCTCCTCGACGTAGCGGCGCAGCACCGGCGAGAGGTAGGCGTCGACGACGGTGGTGTCGCCGCGCGGAATCAGCTTGATCAGCGGGCTGACCTCGTGCGAGCAGCTGACCTGGGTGAATCCGGCGGCCCTGGCGGCAGCCGCGACGCGCTGTTCGTGCTCGGGGTGGCGGTAGCCGTGCAGGAGGACGACGGCGGCGGAGCGGAGGCCCTCGCTGCGGGCGCCGGCCAGCGCGGCGGCGACGGCGGCCTCGTCGAGGGGGCGGACGACGGCGCCGCGGGCGTCGACCCGCTCGGGGACCTCGGCCACGCGCGCGTACACGGCCTCCGGCAGCACGATGTGCCGGTCGAAGAGGTGGGGCCGGTTCTGGTAGGCGATCCGCAGGGCGTCCCGGAAGCCCTCGGTGATCAGCAGCAGGGTCGGTTCGCCGCGCCGCTCCAGGAGGGCGTTGGTGGCGACCGTGGTGCCCATCTTGACGACGGCGACCCGGTCGGCGGGGACGGGCTCGCCGGGGGCGAGGCCCATGAGGAGCCGGATCCCGGCCACGGCGGCGTCCTGCCGGCGGGCCGGGTCGTGGGAGAGGACCTTGCGGGTCACCAGGCGTCCGTCGGGGCGCCGCCCCACGACGTCGGTGAAGGTGCCGCCCCGGTCGATCCAGAACTCCCAGCGCCCGCTCATCCCTCCATTGTCGCCGCGAGGGCCTCGGCGAGGGCGGCCTCCGCGCGCGCGTCGAGCGGGCCCGTGCCGCCGCCGTCCCCGTGGAGCAGTTCCTCCCCGGCGAGCAGCAGCAGTTGCGGCAGCAGGTCACGGCTGCGGCGCAGCACCCAGCCGGTGCCGGCGGTGGCGAGCCAGAGGACGGTCCCGGCCCGGGTCGGCGGCGGCTCGGACGCCTCCGGGGAGGGCGCGGGGCCCCGGGCGAGCCCCCGCTCCGCGAGCAGCCGGTGGAAGGCCGCGGCGACGGCGCGGTGGCCGCGCTCGCCGGGGTGCAGCCGGTCGGCGCTCCACAGCCGCCGGTCGTCGGTCCAGGCCGGGTCGGCGAGGTGGAGGTGGACGGCGCCGTGCCGGTCGGACAGGGCGTGCACCACCGCGTTCACGGACCGGCGGCGGCGGGCGAGCGGCCGGGCCAGCGGCGCCGGGAGGCCGAGCATCCGGCCGGGGTCGGGCAGACAGGCCGTCAGGAGTACGGCTCCGGCCGCGTCGAGCGCGCCCAGGGCCCGGTCCAGGCGGCGGGCGAACAGGCCGATGTCGAAGGTGTGCCGCAGGGTGTCGTTGACCCCCACGACGACCGAGGCGAGGTGCGGCCGGAGGGCGACCGCGCGCGGCACCTGGTCGTCGGCGACGTCCGCGCCGAGCGCGCCGCTGACGGCGAGGTTGACGAACTCCAGGCGCTGTCCGGGCCCGGCGAGCCCGTCGGCGAGCAGCGCGGCCCAGCCGCGCCACGCCCCGGCGGCCCGGTCCCCGACGCCCTCGGTGAACGAGTCCCCGAGGGCGACGAACCGCAGCGGCGCGGTCTCCGGCGCGGCGGGCCCGCCGGGCCCCGGAGCCGCCTCCGGGACGCCCGGGCCGGTGCCCCGGACCGGGAGGGGCGCCCCCTGGGCGGGGACGCGCCCGCGTACCGGGGTCATCCGCCGGCCTCCTGCCGCCCGGCCGGGCCGGCGACGGCGGCCGGAGCCGCGACCGGGCTCACGGCCGGACCCGCGGCCGGGCCGGCGGGGGCCGCCGTCGTGGCCGCCTCGTGGGCCCGGAGGAAGGCCGCCACCGAGCGGTCCCAGGAGAAACGCTCCGCACGCGCGCGTGCGGCGGCCCGGCGGCCGGCCTCCGGCAGGGCGAGCAGCCCCCGGGCGGCGTCCGCGAAGGCGGCCGGGGCGTCGGCGGCCGCGGCGCCGGCCGTGCCGACGACCTCCGGGAGGGCCGAGGAGGCGCTGACGACCACGGGGGTCCCGCAGGCCAGCGCCTCCAGGGCGGAGAGCCCGAAGGTCTCGGCGGGGCCGGGGGCCAGGCAGAGGTCGGCGGCCGCCTGGAGGTCGGCGAGCTCCTCCCGGTCGGCGACGTGGCCGAGGAAGCGCACCGGCAGGCCCCGGTCCCGGGCCTGCCGTTCCAGGCCGGCGCGCAGCGGCCCGTCGCCCGCGACGACCAGCCGGGCCGGCACGCCCGCGTCGCGCAGCCCGGCGAGCGCGTCCAGCGCCGTGCCGGGACGTTTCTCCACGGAGAGGCGGGAGCAGAGCACGAGCAGCACCCCGGCGCCCTCCGCGTACCGGGCCCGTACGGCGGGGTCGCGCCGGCCGGGCCGGCAGCGCTCCAGGTCGACGCCGAGCGGAGCCCGTACGACGTTGCGGGCGCCGACGCGGGCGAACTCCTCCGCCGCCCAGGCGGTGGTGCACACGATCCGGCCGTAGGCCCAGGCGCTGCGGCGGTTGAGCCGGTCCGCCGCGCGGGCGGCGAGCGCGGCGGGGACGCCCCAGGTGCGCAGGACGCCGTCGGCGGTCTCGTGGGAGACCATCACGGAGGGGACGCGGGCGCGGCGGGCCCACTCCCCCGTCCAGCGCAGGGTGGTGCGGTCGGAGACCTCGATCCGGTCGGGGGCGAGCGCGTCGAGGAGGCCGGCGAGCCGCCCCCGGTCGGTGAGGACGCGGTAGCCGCCGGTGCCGGGGAGCTCGGGGCCGGGCAGGGTGATCACCCGGCCCTGTCCGGTCGGTTCGTCCGAGGCCGTGGCGCCGGGGACGACCAGGACGGGCTCGTGGCCGGCCGCGCGGTAGCCGCGCCCGAGCCGGTCGAGCGCGGTGCGCAGCCCGCCGGAGGTGGGGGTGACGAAGTTCGCGAGCCGGACGATGCGCAGCCCGTCGCGGCCGTACGAGGCGCGGTACGCGCGCGTGGGGCCGCCCTTCCCGGGGCCGCGCGGCGTCCCGTTCACGCCGCCACCGCCGTGCGCTCCCGCAGGACCTCCAGGTAGTGGCCGATGAGTTCGTCGCCGAGCGCCTCCCAGGTGCGTCCCTCGACCTCGGCCCGTCCGGCTCTGCCGTAGGCGGCGCGCAGGGCGGGGGCGGCGGCGAGGGCGGTGACGGCCTCGCGGAGGGCGACCGGGTCCTCCCGGGGGACGAGGAGGCCGGTGCGCCGGTGGGCGACGAGGTCGAGCGGGCCGCCGGCGGCCGGGGCGATCACCGGCAGGCCGCTCGCCATCGCCTCCTGGACGGTCTGGCAGAAGGTCTCGTACGGGCCGGTGTGGACGAAGAGGTCGAGCGAGGCGAAGATCCGGGCCAGGTCGGCGCCGGTGCGGCGGCCGAGGAAGCGGGCGTGCGGGAGGCGTTCGCGCAGGGCGGGGTCGCTGGGGCCGTCGCCGACGACCACGAGCCGGATCCCCGGGAGCCCGTCCGTGGCGGCGAGGAGCTCCACGCGCTTCTCGGGGGCGAGGCGGCCGACGTAGCCGACGAGGAGCTCGCCGTCGGGGGCGAGGGCGCGGCGCAGGGCGGGGTCCCGGCGGCCGGGGTGGAAGCGCGTGGTGTCGACGCCCCGCCCCCAGAGGCGTATCCGCTCGATGCCGTGGGCCTCCAGGTCGCGCCGGGCGGCGGTGGAGGGGGCGAGGGTGCGGTCGGCGGCGCCGTGGACGGCGCGGAGCCGGCGCCAGGCGGTGCCCTCGCCCGCGCCGACGTAGGTGCGGGCGTAGCCGGCGAGGTCCGTCTGGTAGACGGCGACGGCGGGCACCCGCAGCCGCGTGGCGGCGGCCATGGCCCGGACGCCGAGGACGAAGGGGCCGGCCAGGTGGACGAGGTCGGCGCGGTGGGCGGCGAGGGCCGCGGCGACGCGGCGGCTGGGGAGGGCGACCCGCACCTGGGCGTAACCGGGCAGGGGCAGCGAGGGGACGCGGACCACGGGGCACGGCGCGTCGGCGTCGGCGGCGGGGTCGGGGACGGCCGGGGCGATCACGAGGGGCTGGTGGCCCCGGCGGACGAGGTGGCGCGCGGTCTGCAGGGCGCAGTGCGCCACACCGTTGACGTCAGGAGGGAAGGATTCGGTGACGATGACGACACGCATACGGGTGTTCTCGTCGCGCCCGGCGTGTCCCCGCCGACGTGGATCTGGACGCGGGGGGAACGTCCCGTGAGCTTTTCCCTCCCGGCCGCGCGGCGCCGCTCCGGCGCCCCGGCCGGTGCCGCGCGACGGCCTCGGAGCCGTACGGGACGCGTCGCCGGAGCCGTACGCCGAACCGGGCCGGGCCGGGCCGGGTCGCCGGAGCCGTACGCCGGGTCGGGCTGGGCCGGGCCGGGCCGGGCCGGCGAAGCCGTACGCCGAGCCGGGCCGAGCTGCCGGAGCCGTACGCCGAGCCAAGTGTGCCGGGAACCGCGGTGCCGTCCCGGGGGCGCCTCCGGTCCCGGGGCGGGGCCACGATCGGCGGGCGGTGCCGCCGCAGGCCGCGCCGCCCCGGGCGGGGCGGTGGCGGGTGCCGGGGTCAGACCTGGAGGTCGGGCCCGATGCGGTTGCGGACCGCCGTCTGGACCTCGACCTCCTCGGCCGGGTCGGCGGCGAGGCGGCGCAATCGCTCGGCCACGCGGACGTCGGCCGTCTCGGCGTGCTGGGCCGCCAGTTCGCGGGTGGTCTCCTCGCAGTCCCAGAGGCATTCGACGGCGAAGCCGCTCGCGAAGGAGGGGTCGGTGGCCGCGAGGGCGCGGGCGGTGCGGCCGCGCAGCTGGGAGGAGGCCGTCTCCCGGTAGACGTGGCGCAGCACGGGGGCCGCGCAGGCGATGCCGAGGCGGCCGGCGCCGTCGACGAGGACGCCGAGGGCGGGCGCGTCGGGCCCGGTGGTGCGGATGGCGGTGCGCAGGGCGCCGAGGACGAGCCCGGCGTCCCGGTCCTCGCCGCGCGCGGCGAGGAGTTCGCCGGCGGCGGTGCCGAGGGGGTCGGTGCGGTGGATCCAGGCGCGGGCGCGGGCGACCGCGTCCTCGCCGCACATGCGGAGGTAGGCGGTGACGGCGGCCCGGGCGACGGCCAGGGCGTCGCGGTCGACGGCGCCGGGGACGTCGCCGTACGGGGCGCCGTCCGCCGCCGTGGCCGCGGCCTCGGCGTCGAGGGGGTGGACCGCGTCGGCGGCGGCCTCGACCAGGTCGAGCACGGCGGGGTCGCGGGTGGCGGCCAGGTGGTGCAGGACGGCGGCCCGCGCGCCGGGGGCGCCGCGGCGGCCGGCGGCCAGCAGCTCGGGGCGGTCCTCCGGCCCGGCCACGGCGGCCAGGCAGCGGGCGGCGGGCCCGGCGAGGTCGGCGCCGCGCTCGTACCCCTCCTGGGCCCAGTCGAGGACGGCGCGCACGCTCCAGCCGGGGCGGGGCCCGGTGGGGCGCAGCTGCCGCTGCCAGCGGTCGAAGGAGCCGTTTTCCTGGGCGGCGCGGACGCGGGCGCCGACGGCGTCGCGCTGGTCCTCGGCCCACAGCCGCCAGGGCCGGGGCTCGAAGGCGTCGCGGACGGTGGTGGCGAGCTCGGCGTCGCCCGACGGGTCGCGGGGGAAGCGGGCGAGGACGGGCTCGGCGAGGGAGCGCAGCCCGGCGTCGTCGTCGCGCACCGCGAGCTCGTCGAGGGCCCAGGCCCAGTTGGCCCCGGTGGCCGCGTAGCGCCGGAGCAGGAGCAGGGCGTCGCGGCGTCCGTAGGAGGCCAGGTGGCCGAGGACGGCGAGGGCGAGCCCGGTGCGGTGCTCCTCGGTGTCGAGGTGGTCCTCGGGCGCGAAGAGGTGCGCCTCGATGGCCTCCAGGCCCCCGTGGAGGTCGAGGTAGAGCCGGGCGTAGTACAGGGAGCGGTTCTCGACCCGCCAGTCGTGGCGGGGGTCGGCGAGCACGCAGTGGTCGAGGGCCGCGAGGGCCTCGGCACGTGGCGCGGCGAGGGCGTGCAGGGTGCCGTCGCCGCGGCCCCGCTGCAGCAGGCCGAGCAGGGTGCCGCTCGGCGCTATGGCTGGTTCGAACATGGGAAGACGCCTCACATCAAGCTGTCGACACGACGGTGTGGACCGGGGTGGGCCGGGCCGGGCGCTGGGCCCGTCGGCGCGGTGCCCGGCCTAGTAGGCCGCGGGACAACATGTCGGGCCGTCCGTCGTACGTCGCTTGTGCGCGCTGCTCATCTTCCTCTGCCTCTCGTCCGTGGCCTGGCCGGACGGCCGGGCTTGTCGTCATGATGACCGACCGCCTCCACCGCCGCGACCACATTTACGGCACCGTTCCCACCTGGGGTTCAGACCTCGTTCACCGGGTGGTGAAGAGCTCCAGGAGCTCGGTCTTCCCGAACATGCGGGCGGTGTCCACGGCGGACGGAGTGCCGGACTCCGGATTCGCGCCGCCGGCCAGGAGGGCGCGGATCACGGCCTCCTCGCCCTTGAAGACGGCGCCGGCGAGCGGGGTCTGGCCGCGGTCGTTGGCGCGGTCGGCGTCGGCGCCGCGCTCCAGGAGGGCGGTGACCGCGGCGGCGTGGCCGTGGTAGGCGGCGAGCATGACGAGCGAGTCGCCCCGGTCGTTGGTGAGGTTCGCGGGGACGCCCGCGTCGACGTAGGCGGCGAGGGCGGCGGCGTCGCCGGTGCGCGCCAGGTCGAAGACCTTCGACGCCAGCTCGACGACCTCGGGGTCCGGGGTCTCGCTCATCTTCACTTCCGCCTTCCGTGCTCCGCGGTCCGGGCGCGGGCCGCCCGGTACCGCCTGCCCTTGACCTGCGCACGGCAAGCGCGGCCGTACGAGTGAATCGACAGGGTACTGCCCGGACGGCGACATGACCGCGTCCGGCCGAGGCAAGGATCACGGCGTCCACCGCCCGTGACCAGCGTCCCTCGACGCCCCTTTACCCCACTTCCGCGTTTTCGCCACCCGGGACGGCGGTCACCGTCGGCCGGTCAAGTGAAAACGCCCGCTATTCACCCGAATGCACCTTTAGTCACATAGATACTTGCCGTGAACCTGGAAGGACTCATCGTGACTGTCCCCTCAACCAGGAGAAGAACCAATGATCCTGTCCATCTCAGGCGTGGTCCTGCTCGGCATCATCTGCTTCCTGTTCTTCAAGAAGGACGGCCTCAAGGCCTCGCACGCCCTCGTCTGCGCGCTCTTCGGCTTCTACCTGGCGGGCACCGCCATCGCACCGAGCATCACCGCGGGCGGCCAGAGCCTGGCCGGCCTGCTGGGCGGAATCAAGTTCTGACGCCTCTCACCCCCTTCCACCACTCCAGGAGTACGACGTGGCCCGGCGACCACTCCCCCGCATTCTGAGCAGCGGCAGCGTGCAGCTCGCGCGCAGCCGAGAGATCGCGCGGTCGGCCGCCGACAGCGCCACCGACGTGCTCCATCCGCTGATCACGGTCTCCCGCGGTCTGCGGAAGCTGGCCGCGTCCGCGCGCGCCAAGTGGGCCGCGACCCCCAAGGAACGGCGGGGTCCCGCGCTGTTCCTGGTCGCGGCCTGCGTCCTGGTCGTCGCCCTGGTGCCGTACGGGCCGCTGCTCGCGCTCGTCGCGCTCATGGGCGCCGCCGCGTGGAAGGGGCGTGAGAAACCGGTCGTGAGGACCGGACCCGACGAGGCGGAGGTCGCCCGGCTGAAGGGCCTGTACGAGGCCCTGGTGCCGTACTTCTCCGTCCCCGAGGACCCCGAGCCGCTCTTCGCCCACGGCGGCGACTGGAGCCGGGCCTTCGGCGACCACGCCTTCGACGAGGACGGGCGCCTGACCCGGCTGCGGATCTCCTACCCGCCGTACTTCCCGGACGGCGAGGCGGCCTCCCGCGCCCGGATCGAGCAGCTGCTCCACGCCAAGTCGGGGCGCGGCCGCGAGTACCTCTTCGACTGGGACGAGGAGGGCAACCGGCTCGTCCTGAGCGTGCTGCCCGCCCTCCCGACCACCATCGCCGCCCAGCGGTTCGTCACCGCGCCGGGCGAGACCGTGCTCGGCTTCACCGACGCCGACGCCGTGCAGCGGACGGTGCCGGTCGTCTCGGCGGACGGCTCCGAGGACGCGCCGGCCGTCGTCTGGCGCACCGGCCCCCGCTCCACCGAGCCGCACCTGCTCGCCGTCGGCCAGCCCGGCAGCGGCACCACCTCCCTGCTGCGCTCCCTCGCGCTCCAGGCCCTCGCCCACGGCGACGTGCTGATCGTGGAGGGCGCGGGCACCGGCGAGTACGCCTGCCTGGTCGGCCGCGACGGCGTCCTCGGCGTCGAGAGCGAGCTGTCCGGCGCCCTGGCGAGCCTGGAATGGGCCGCCCACGAGACCGAACGGCGGCTGATCTCCGCCAACCGCGCCCGGCAGGCCGGCCACCCGGCCCCGGCGGACACCCGCCGGCCGCTGTGGATCCTCCTCGACCGCCCCGGCGTCCTCGGCCACCTGGCCGCCGCCCAGGGCCGCCCCGACCCCCAGGAGCTGCTCCAGGTGCCGCTGCGGCACGGCCGCACGGCCCAGGTGACGGTGGTCGTGGCCGAGCAGTTCGACACGGCCGACTCCCTCCACGAGGGGGTACGCGCGCACACCCGCGCCCGCGTGGTCCTCGGGCCCGCCTCCCCCGACCAGATCGCCGCGGTGCTCGGCGCCGCGCCGCACACCACCCCGACCCCGCAGGTCCCGCCGGGCCGCGGCTACGCCCGCCTCGGCACCGGGCCGGTCCTCCGGCTCCAGGTGCCGGCCACCCCCGACCCGTACGACGACGCCGCCGGCGACACCGCCCGGCAGGCCGTCCTCGACCTGCTGCCGGAGCGGCGGCCGGCGGCGACGGTGGCCCTGGAGAAGGTGCCGGAGGCCGCGGCCGAACCGACCCCCGGCCCCTTCCCCCGCCACGCCCCGGTCCCGGCGGAGGGCTGACCCGGCACGGCGCGCACGGCGACGGCCGGTACGGACCCCGGGGTCTGT
>NZ_JBEZUZ010000109.1:0-22150 GCF_040636735.1 Streptomyces sp. NPDC035033
CAGGGTCACCTCCTCGCGGGGGGACCCGGCATCAGCCGGGTCGACGCGGCGCCGGTCCACGGCCGGTGCCGAAGGAGCCGGACGCGTTCGGCCGGACAGCTCCTGGGCGCGTCGCACGGGAGTGACGCCGATGACCTCCCACCCGTCGCCCGGTTCTGCGGGCCGGCGGCGGTGTTCGGGCGGGACGGGCCCGCTGGTGGGGGAGAGGTGTCCGCGGTGGCGCAGGGTGGAGGCGCGGGTGGCGCACCAGGCGGAGCAGAAGCTCTTGCGGGAGCCGGCGGGAAGCGGCTGGGTGCACACCAGGCAGTGGCCGGGGGCGGCCTGGGGTTCCAGCTCGGCCAGGAGGCGTTGGACGCGGCCGATGTCGTCCGGCTCGAAGGGTTCGAGGTCGGCGGTGCAGCCGTTGAGGAGCCGGGCGAAGACGGCGCGCAGTTCGGCGAGGTCGCGCCGGCAGGTGCCGAGGAGGTCGAGGTACTCCTCCACGCTCCAGGTGGCCAGCACCCCGCTGCGGGTGAAGCAGACGCCGACGGTGTCCACGTGGTAGCCGTCGGAGGCGTCGAGGAGGAGGTAGCCGAGCAGTTGCCAGGCGTCGTGCTGGCGCAGGGTCTGGGGGTGGCGGGTGGACTTGAAGTCGATCAGGACGCCGTCGGCGGCCAGGTCGGCGTCCGCGGTGATCCGGGCCCCGAAGTCGGGGAAGGTGGGTCCGGCCGTGCAGTCCCGCGAGGACGTACGGGCCCGCAGACCGGCCAGCGCGCCGTCCGCGGCCCGGTACACCTGCGCGACGACGTCCTCGACCATGTCCGGGTGCGGGAGCGCCAGCAGCCGCTCCAGGGTGAAGCCGGCGGGGTCCTCGTGGGCGGCCAGCGACAGCGGCGTGTACGCGAACCCGAGCGGGCTGCGGGTGTGGACCTGGTACCAGGCCGCCGCGATCAGCATCCGCGCCAGGTCCTCCTCCTCGTCCTGGGCGCACTCCAGCGGCCGGCCGCGGTTGTCGAGCTCCAGCTGTGCCGCGACTTCCCCCAGGCGGTCTTCGAGGTCTTCCCCCACCGCCCGCATCCGGTCGCCGACCTCGTCCTGGGGCAGGGTCATCACCCCGAACCGCGCCGGTTCCCCGAACGGGTGGGCGGCGCAGAACGCCAGGCGCAGCCGGTGGTCGATCGCGGTCCCCACCGTCCCCGCCTCCGTGCCCACACCCGGCGGCGGCAGCAGGATCCGGTCCTGCGGGTAGCGGGAGCGGTAGGACCGCCGCAGCGGCCGGGGACCGGCCGACAGCTCACGGTCGAGGAACCGGCGCAGCGGCGTACGGGGGTTGTGCAGACCGGACGTGAGACTCATCGAGAGCACCACCCTCCAGCGGGACCGCCGTACCGGTGCGGGGACGGCCCCTCACGGACGGAATCCGGCGCCACCTCACGTCACGGAGGCGGCACGGTACGCAACAAACCGTCCATAACCGATTTTATCGCCGTCCGGAGCGCACGACACGGCGCGGCCCACGCGGAGGACCCGGGCGGCCGGGCCGGAGGACGAAGCGGCCGGCGCTCTCGGTCCGCTCCCTGAGGAGCGGGCGGCACGGCACCAGCTGCGTACCGGCGTCTCAAGCCGTACGCGGAAGACGGCACCGTCCGTTCCACCACCAACGCCCCTGGGGAGCGCGCTTGTCGCCCACCGCGAGCGGCCTGCACGAACCGGCTCCAGAACAGGGCGGGGACTGGTAGACCCGGTGATCGACAGTGCCTCGCTTCTGGAGCCGCCACCATGACCACACCCCCGCCCCCGTCCTGGCCGCACTGCGCCCACGGTGCCGACTCCGCCGATCCCGTCGGCTGCCGCGGCATCCACGTCCCCGGCCACACCGCCTGCCTCGCCCACCTGCCCGACGCCGACCGCGACACCTACCTGGCCGGCCTGGCCCCAGGCGCCGACATCGACCACCGCGGCACCCCCTTCACCGAAGACCTCCTCAACCGCCTCCTGGACGCCGTCCGCGATCCCACCACCACGCACCCCCACTTCGGCGATACCCGGTTCGGCGGGGCGCAGTTCTCTGCCACCGCCCGGTTCAACGGGGCGCAGTTCTCCGGCACCGCCCAGTTCGGCGGGGCGCAGTTCTCCGGCACGGCCCTGTTCGACGAGGCGCAGTTCTCCCGCACCGCCCGGTTCGGCGGGGCGCAGTTCTCCGACGACGTCTGGTTCGGCGGAGCGAAGTTTTCCCGCACCGCCTGGTTCGGCGGGGCGCAGTTTTCCCGCACCGCCCAGTTCGGCGGGGCGCAGTTCTCCGGCACCGCCCAGTTCGACGAGGCGCAGTTCTCCGGCACCGCCCGGTTCGGCGGGGCGCAGTTCTCCGACGCCTGGTTCGGCGGGGCGCAGTTCTCCGGCACCGCCCGGTTCAACGGGGCGCAGTTCTCCGGCACCGCCCAGTTCGGCAGGGCGCAGTTCTCCGGCACCGTGCTGTTCGAGGAGGCGCAGTTCTCCGGAGCCGCTCGGTTCGTCGGGGTGCGGTTCTCCGGCGACGCCCTGCTGGGCAGGGCGGAGTTTTCCGACGGCCTGTTCGAGGGGGCGCGGTTCTCCGGCGACACCTGGTTCGACGGGACGCGGTTCTTCGGAACCGCGTTGTTCGAGGAGGTGCAGTTCTCCGGAGCCGCTCGGTTCGACGGGGCGCGGTTCTCCGGTACCGCCCAGTTCGGCAGGGCGCAGTTCTCAGGAACCGCCGTGCTCGACAGAGCGCGGTTCTCCGGCGACGCCGTGTTCGACAAGGCGCAGTTCTCTGATGGCGTCGGGTTCGTCGGGGTGCAGTTCTCCGGTGACACCCAGTTCGGCGGGGCACAGTTCTCGGCAGCTTCGGGGTGGGGGCCGGTGGTGTGCGGGGGGACGGTGGATCTGTCGGGGGCGGTGTTCGGTGCACCGGTGACGCTGGAGATCTCGGCGAAGGAGGTCCTGTGCACGCGGACTCGTTGGCAGTCGACCGCGACCGTCCGGGTCCGCCACGCCGCTGTGGACCTCGGCCACGCGGTCCTGGAGGCCCCCCCCTCGCCGTCACCGCCCACCCCACCCCGTTCACCAACACCGTTGGCGACGTTTTGGACGAGGGCCGGCTGCCGGGCAGCGGCGCGGTGCGGGTGGTGTCGGTGCAGGGCGTGGACGCCGCGCATCTGGTGCTGACCGACACCGACCTGTCCGACTGCCTGTTCTCCGGGGCCTTCCACCTCGACCAGCTCCGGCTGGAGGGCCGCACCACCCTCGCGCCCACCCCGACCGGCTGGCACCGCAAGGGCATAGCCCCCGTCCGCTGGACCCGCCGGCGCACGCTGGCCGAGGAACACCACTGGCGGGCGCAGGCCGCCGGTCAGCCCTCCGCCCCTACCGGTACGCCGCCCGAGCCCCGCCGGTGGCGCACCGGTCCGCACCACCTCGACCCCGCCCGCACCCCCGATCCCGACGACGTCGCCGCCCTGTACCGGCAGCTGCGCAAGGCGTTCGAGGACGGCAAGAACGAACCCGGGGCCGCCGACTTCTACTACGGCGAGTGCGAGATGCGCCGCCACGACCGTACCGGCACCCCGAAGACGGAACGCGGCCTGCTGTGGGCCTACTGGCTGCTCTCCGGCTACGGCCTACGGGCCTCACGTGCCCTGGGCTGGCTGGCGGCCTTCATGCTCGCCACCATCGTGCTGCTGATGGCCTTCGGCCTGCCGGCGTCGTCCCCGAAACAGGAAGCCACCGGCACCGTCCCGGCGGGCGGTGGCACCGTCACCTTCGTCATCGACAAGCAGGACCCGAAGAACCCCACCCGGGACAGGTTCACCGGCAAACGCTTCGACAAGGCGCTGAGCGTCACGCTCAACTCGGTGGTCTTCCGCTCCAGCGGCCAGGACCTCACCACCACCGGCACCTACATCGAGATGACCTCCCGCATCCTCGAACCCGCCCTCCTCGCCCTCGCCGTCCTCGCCGTCCGCGGACGCATCAAGCGCTGACACCGACCGGGAACCCGACCAGGAACCCGACGACCGCCACGCAGACCCGCACGAGACGAGCCCAGGCACGGCCGCCCGAGTCGGAGGACGAAGTGACCGAGCGCCCTCACGCCGCGGGCGAGGACGGTCCCCGGGTCATCGACTTCGGGATCTCGCGCATCGTGGACGAGGCTCCTCTGACGGTCACCGGAGAGGTCATGGGCACTCCGCTGTTCATGGCGCCCGAACAGTTCCGTGACCCCAGGGCCGCGGGCCCGGCGGCGGACATTGTCAGCCTCGGGTCCGTACTCGTCTACGCGGCCACGGGCCACGGCCCGTTCGACGCCGAGTCGGCATGGGCGGTCGCCTGGAACGCGGTGCACGAGGACCCGAATCCGACGGGCTGCCCGCGGAACTGCGTCCTGTCGTACTCGCCTGCCTGGTGAAGGACCCTGCTGACCGTCCCGCGTCCGACGCCCTGCTGGCCATGCTGTCCTCGGACGACCGGAGCACCTTCGCCGTCACAGCCCCTGGCACGACCGCCCCCGGTGCCCGGAAGCGCCGGCGTGGCAGGCGGCGGATCCGTGCCCTGGCGGTTGCGTTCGCTGTCCTGACCGCTGCGGCGATGGGCACCTGGGCCTGGAAGCACATGCCGGCTCACGGGTGGGGGAAGCATGTCACCGCTGAACATGCCCCGCCCCATTGCGCTCGGGAACCTGGTCGTCACCCCGGCTCCTGGGCTGCGCGTCTACTCGTTCCAGGCCGACCTTCAGGAATAGGCATTCTGTGAAGGGGGAGGACGGCGGCACCGTGTGGTCGTCGGCAAGGACAGGGGCGGCCGTCCCCGCTCCCCGCTGGGCAAGCACGGTGATCGTGGATGCCACCGGGTGACCGAGCCGCGGCCGTCAGACGCCCCTCACGGGGAGGCCGGCCGCCATGGGCGTGCCGGCCCGAGTGAGGGATCAGCAGTTGTGCACGAGTACGGTGCGGTCCTCGGTGCCGTCGTCGTGGCAGGTGATCTCGACACAGCGGCGCAGGAGGCAAGGGGCGTGCACCGTCATGGTGGCCATCACCATGCGGACGCGGTCCCGTTTCTCCTCCAGGGACGCGCCTGTGACGTGGCGGAAGACGACGTCTTGGTACCAGGTGGCCTTCACCAGGCTTTCGATCACCCATACGGTCTCGTGGGTCACGGAGCCGGGGTGTGCGCGGTGCCGGCGCGGGATCCCTCGTCGACCGCGGACCGGTACGTGGTGAGGATGCCGCTCGTCCAGAGGCCGGCGGTGAAGCGGGCGGCCACCTGCTCCAGGCACGCGGCGCGGTAGTGCTCGCGCCCCCGGTCCAGGACGGTGAGGAGCGCGTGGGCGAGGGCGTCGGGGTCGTGCGGGGGCACGAGGGAGCCGAGGCGTTCGTCTCCCACGGTCCAGGCCAGTCCCCCCACGCGCGTGGCCACCACGGGGGTGCCGCAGGCCATCGATTCGACGGCGACCAGGCCGAAGGGTACGTAGTGCGAGGGGACGGCCGTGACGTCGGCGGCGCTGTAGTAGAGCGCCGTCTCGTCGTGGGGGACGGAGTCGTGCAGGTGGACGTGGTCGGTGATCCCGCACCGCTCGGCCAGCGCGAGGAGCGGGGCGGACTCGGCCGCGCTGCCGCCGCCGACGAGCAGGCGGGCGTCCGGCCGGTGCCGGTGCAGCCGCGCGCCGCGACGATCTCCGACCGCGCCGTGAAGACGGACGTCACGGCGGTCGCGTGGTAACACGGCCCGCCGGCCTGCGGAACGCCGACGAGGCGTTCCGCAGGCCGCCCCCCTCCCAAGCACCCCCCGTCGCCGACTGCCCGCCCCTCAACGGCTACGACGTCCTGCGCAAGGTCGTCGAACTGCCCGTCAGCACCTGGAGATACCGGGCGGATCCCGACGACGTCCGCCACCTCGGGCCCATGGCCCAGGACTGGTGGGACGCCTTCGGTCTGGGCGGCGACGACAAGACCATCAGCCTCGTCGACACCAACGGCGTCGCCCTCGTCTGCATCCAGGCCCTGCACCGGCTCCTCGAAGAGAACCGGCGGGAGATCAGCGACCTGCGCGACCAGGTCGCCCGGCTGACGGCCGCCCGGACGACACGCTGACGACGCACCCCTCCTCCAGCCACGACTCCCGCGGGAACCGGATCAGTGAACGTCCACGTCTTCATCGGGCCCACCCTGCCCGCCGACACCGTCCGTGAACGGTTCCCCGCGGCCGTCCTCCACGGCCCCGCGCGCCACGGCGACCTCATCCGCCTCGATCCCGGCCCCGGCGACACCGCCGTGATCATCGACGGCCTCTACCACCACAGCCTCCCCCTGCGGCACGAGGAGATCCTGTGGGCCCTGGCCCGCGGCACGGCCGTCATCGGCGCCGCCAGCATCGGAGCCCTGCGCGCCGCGGAGTTCGACGCCTACGGCATGACCGGCGCCGGCGAGATCTACCGCCAGTACCGTGACGGCGACATCGACTCCGACGCCGACGTCGCCGTCACCCACACCGAAGAACCACCCCACCGCCCCCTCACCCTGGCGCTGGTCGACCTCCGCCACCAGCTCACCCGCTTCACCGCGGACGGCACCCTCACCCCCGACGCCGCCGAGCAGATCCTGCGCACCGGCACCGCCCTGCCGTACACCCGGCGCTCCTGGGCGGCCATCCGCCACCACCTCGCCCGCACAGCACCCCGGTCGGCGGGGCAGGCCGAGACCGCGGCCCGCCTCGTCGCGAAGGACCCTCTGGCCCACAGCCTCAAAGCCCGCGACGCCCTGACCGCGCTCGAACTGGCCCACACCCGCCTCGGCACACCGCCCGCGACACCACCGCGGAACTGGACCGGGGACCCGGGGTGGAGAACGACGTTCTTCGACGAAACGGTCACCGACTTCCTCCCCGCCGACCCGGACGGGCCGGGAACCGTCACGCTCGGAGACGTCCTGCGCGAACAGCGCCTCCACGACCCCGACTTCCCCCGCCGCTGGGCCGCCTTCGTGGCGGCGCGCATCGACGGACCGCGTCCGACGCGCCTGACCACCGAGCAGAGGACGGCCTGGCTGACCCCCCGGGAAGCCGAACTCCTCGACGACGAGCAGGCCCTGGCCACCGCGCTGACCCGCGCGACCCGACCGCCCCTGGCCCCGCCCGCCGAACGCGACCGGCTCCACGCCCTCCTCGGCCGGTCCGCCGGCCCGCACCCCGCGGCCCCGGCCCCGGCGGCGCGCGAGGGCCGGCACTGGACCCGCCGGGACGCCCGCCTCCACCTGCACACCGTCTGGAACGTGCCCGAGGACGACCGCGCCGCCCTGCTCGCCCGCGCCCGCGACCGCGGCTTCCCCGACGTCCCCGCCGCCGTCGACGCCGCCCTCGCCCTCCTGCGACGCCCCCACCCCGCCCCGACCGGCGCCGGAGAAACCACGTGACGACCACCGCCCCCCACCTCCACTCCCCGGCACCCGGCCCCGAGGCCGCCGCCCTCAAGGTCTTCACCGACGGCACCCACCGCGTGCGCGACCCCCACGACACCTGGAGGCTCATCCGGCCCCGGCTCGCCGAGCACGGCATCACCCGCGTCGCCGACGTCACCGGCCTGGACACCCTCGGCCTGCCCGTCGCCATGGCCGTCCGCCCGCTCTCCCGGACCCTCGCCGTCTCCCAGGGCAAAGGCCAGACCCCCCTCCTCGCCAAGCTCTCCGCCGCGACGGAGGCGATCGAGCTCCGGCACGCCGAACGTGTCGAACCCGACCCCGCCCTCACCCGCGCACCGGCCACCGCCCTCGACCTGCCCTACGACCTGATGGACCTGGACCACGAACCGGGCACCCTGATTACCCCCCGCACCCCGCTGCACTGGGTGACCGGCACCGACCTGATCACCGGCGAACCCGTCCCCGTACCCCTCGACGCCGTCCGCCTGACCCTCACCGCCGGCCGCCCCTGGCAGCCCCCCGGCCTCCAGCCCTCCAGCAACGGTCTGGCCTCCGGCAACACCCCCCACGAAGCCGCCCTCCACGCCCTGTACGAAGTCATCGAGCGCGACAGCCTCACCCGCCTCGACAGCACCGGCCACGACGGCCGCGTCGACATCGACGCCGACTCCGTCACCGACCCGCTCAACGCCTCCCTCGTCCGCCTGTGCCGCACCGCCGGCGTGCACCTGGAGATCGCCCTCGTCCCCAACCCCTGGCAGGTGCCCTGCTTCACCGCCTACGTCTGGAGCGAGGACTTCCCCGTCTGGTCCGCCGGCTCCGGCGCCCACTCCACCCCCTCCGTCGCCCTGTCCCGCGCGATCACCGAAGCGGCCCAGAGCCGCCTCACCGCCATCACCGGCACCCGCGACGACCTGCCACCCCTCTACCACGACGGCCCCCGCACGGCCCCCCCCGCCCGCCGTCGCGCACAGCGGACCACACCCACACCATCAGCCCCTTCCGCGCCTCCTTCACGACCGTCACCGACGAACTCCACTGGCTGGCCCGCCACGTCCAGGACATCAGCGGCTGCTCCCCGATCGCCGTACCCCCCGGCCACCAGCCCGAGTTCGCCGTCGTCAAGGTCCTCTGCCCCACCCTGCGCTTCCACGCACGCCACGAGATCCCCCGCCCCTCCCGCACCCCCTGAACCCCTCCCGGGCCACGACCGAAGGAAACGACCATGCCCAAAGGACTGTCCCTCCACATCGGCGTCAACGAGATCGACGAAAGCCGCTACGGCACCAAGGCCCCGCTGAAGAACCCCGAGAACGACGCCCTGGCCATGACCGACTTCGCCAAGGCCGGCGGCTACACCCCCCTCGCCACCCTCCTCACCCGGGACGCCACCAGCGAGAAGCTCACCGCCGCGCTCAAGGAAGCCGCCGCCCAGCTCGCCGCCGGCGACATCTTCCTGCTCACCTACGCCGGCCACGGCGCCCAGGTCCCCGACAAGAACGGCGACGAACCCGACCGCCGCGACGAGACCTGGGTCCTGTACGACCGCCAGTTCGTCGACGACGAACTCCACGCCCTGTTCGGCACCTTCACCGAGGACGTCCGCATCCTCCTGCTCTCCGACAGCTGCCACAGCGGCACCGTCGCCCGCGACCTCAGCCTCTTCCTCAACGACGCCGAACTCGAGCGCAGCTTCGACACCAGCGACCCCACCGAGGTCCGCGCCCGCGTCCGCGCGCTCCCGCAGGACGTCCAGTTCCGCAACTACCAGCGCGACCAGGAGCTCTACGACGAGATCCAGCGCTCCGTGCCGCCCCTGGACCTGCAGGACATCAAGGCCGACGTCCTGCTGATCTCCGGCTGCCAGGACAACCAGACCTCCAGCGACGGCGCCGGCCCCAACGGCCTGTTCACCGAGACGATGCTCCGCACCTGGAAGAACGGCGCCTTCCAGGGCTCCTACTCCACCCTCCACCGCCAGATCACCGAGGCCATGCCCTTCTACCAGAGCCCCAACCTCTTCCAGTCGGGCAAGGCCACCGACACCTTCCTCGCCCAGGCGCCCTTCACCATCTGAAGCGCGCCCAGGAGACCGTTCCACCGGCCGGTGCCGGGCATGCGGCCCGGCACCGGCCGCGATGTCGGGCCGGCGTTCCCGGCGGTTCCTCGTGGTTCGTGAGGGACCACGATCGGCCGGACGAAAGTCCTAGCCGTCCAGGCGGATCCGGATGCCCACCGCGCGTTCGGAGCCGCCGCGCAGTCTGCCTGCGAGCAGTCCGACTCTGGCGGGCAGCCCGTATTTGCGTTTCATCAGGCCGGTGAAATGCGCGCTCGCTTCCGGTGTCAGCACCTCGGCGAAACCGGGCGTCGAGGCGCCGAGCGGCCTGCCCCGCCAGTCGCAGGGGCCGACCGTCACCCGGCCGTCGTTGCGGATCCTCTTCACCTTCCCGGCGTCCGCGGCACTCCACACGGCCAGCGTCCGGCCGTCCGGCATCACCCAGACCGGGGTGGGGACCGGCCTGCCGTCTCGGCGGAAGGTGGTGAGGAGGAGGTACTTCCCGGCCGCCAACTCTCCGCGCACCACGTCGATATGATCCATGGTTATAGAGTAACTGGTTAGTTAGTCAGGCTGTCCGGGGCCTGGCGCGACGGTGCGAACGACGCAGCTGAAGGGAACCGCATGGGGAGATTCGTCTGGACCCTGCTCGCCGGCTTCGCCCTCGGTACCCCGGCGGTACCCGTCGGCCTCTCACTCTCCCTGCCCGGTCCGGTCGTGCTGCTCGCGGTGCTTCTTGGCTCCGTCTGCTGCGTGGTCTTCGCGGTGTTCGCCATGGAGCGGGCCCGGTCGCACTGGCGGTCCTGGCAGGCCCGCCGGAAGTCCCCCGTGGCGAGCACCGGTCCCGTGGCGAGCACCGGTCCCGCGACGGGCACGTCCGCCGACGGCGCACCGTCCGGCGGCGCACCGGCAGGCGACCGGCTCTCCGGCGCGGCGGGGCGGCGGGCGCGGCGGGTCTTCGAGCGGTACGGCGTGGTGGGCTTCGGCATCACGGGGCCCGCCCTCTTCGGCACCTGGGGCTCGTCCCTACTCGGCGCCGCTCTGGGCATCCCCCGGTGGCGGCTGATCCGCTGGCTGACGGCCGGGGTCGCTCTGTGGTGCACGGTCCTGCTGGTCGCGTCGGACGCGGTCCTCGACGCCTTCGGGGTCGAATGAACGGCCTGGACGCAGGGCACCCCAGGGATGCATCTAACCGGTTAGTTCCTCGTTACGATCACGCGTATGTCTCGCGCAGATGCAACCAAGGCCCGCATCCTCCAAGCCGCCACCGACGAGTTCGCCGCGCACGGCATCGCCGGAGCCCGGGTGGACCGCATCGCCAAGGCGGCGGCCGCCAACAAGAACCTCATCTACGTCTACTTCTGCAGCAAGGACCAGCTCTTCGACACGGTCTTCGAAACCCACGTCACCCACGGCCTGAACGCGGTCCCCTTCACCCCCGACGACCTCCCGGGGTACGCGGGGCGGCTCTTCGACTACTGCCTGTCGCACCCCGAGGTCATCCGGCTCGCCACATGGCACCGACTGGAGCGCGGTGACAGCCACGACCTCGACCCGGCCGTGGCGGCACCCGCACGCGACGCGAAGCTGGAGGCGCTCGCCTCGGTGCAGAAAGAGAACGGCATCGGCGCCGATTTCTCCCCCACCGCGCTCCTCACCCTCGTCCTGAGTCTCGCCTTCGCGTGGAACCCGGGCAACGCCTTCGGAATGCCCGCCTCCACGACCGGAGCCGAGAGCGCCGACGACCGCCGCCGCTCGATCGTCCGGGCCGTGCGCCGCCTCCTGTGAGCCGAGCCCTGCTCGAACCACCGGGCCGATCCGTGAACCGTCCGCTCCGGGGCGCCGGGCGCCGCGGGCGACCGCGCGGCCGTCCCCGGCCCGGCGCCGGCCGAGCCGACCGTTCCGGAACCCGGCTGTGAGAAGTGTTCCCACCACGTGTTCCCCCCCCACGTGTCCCCGCCACGTGTTCCCCCCACGTGTTCCCGCCGTGCTTTGCCGGCGTTTCGGCCCGCTCGTTCAGGTGAGTTCCCGGGTTCCACCACAACCCGGCCGCCGTCGAAACGTTCCACCGGGTGTTCTCGCGCTCTTCTCCTCCCACGTCCCGGAGCACCGCAGATGCCGCCCTTTGCCGTCCCCGCCGTACTCGGCGCTCCAGGCGCCCCTGGTCTTCCCGGTGCCCCCGGCGTTCCCGTGACCGCGCTCCGCGTCCCGGAGGGAATGCGATGACGCGCGGGGTACTGGTGGGCCGGTCGCCCGCCCCGGGCGAGGTGGGGAACGCGTACGACGCGGTCGTCATCGGTTCCGGGATCGGCGGGCTGACGACAGCGGTCTGTCTGGCCCGGCAGGGGCGGCAGGTCGCGGTCTTCGAGCAGCACTACACCGCCGGCGGCTACACCCACGCCTACCGGCGGCGCGGTTGGGAGTGGGACGTCGGCATCCACTACGTCGGGCAGCTCGCGCCGCGCGAACCGGTCCGGGTGCTGTCCGACTACCTGACGGACGGCGCGCTGCGGTGGGCGCCACTGGGAGACCCGTACGACGAGTACCGGCTGGCGGACGAGGTGTACGAAGCACCTGTCGGACTCGACGCCTACCAGGCCGGCCTGATCGCGCGTTTCCCGGCCGAACGGTCCGGGATCGAGGCACTGTTCCGCCTCGTCGCCCGCTGCCGGGCGACACTTCCCGCACTCGCGCTCGGCCGTCTCTCGGGCCCGGTGGCACGGCGCATGGCCCGTCTGCTGCGCACGGCCGCCGTCCCGCCCGAGGCACTGCGTCCCGCCCGGGAGGTGGTGGCGAGCCTCGTCCGTGACGAGCGGTTGCGGCAGGCGGTGCTCACTCCCGCCGTCCTGCTCCTGGCCGACTCCTCCGCCAGGCTGCCGTTCTTCCTCGTCGCGGTGCTGTTCGAGCATTTCAGGACCGGCGCCTGGTACCCGGTGGGCGGCAGCGCCGCCATCGCCCGCGCGATGGTCGTGCCCGTCCGGGCCGCCGGGGGAGAGGTGTTCGTCCGCACACCGGTCGACCGGATCGAGCTGGACGGGACCCGGGCGACGGGCGTGGTGCTCGCGGACGGCACCCGTGTGCGTGCTCCGGTCGTGGTGAGCGCGGCGGGAGCCCATCACACCTACCGCACGCTGCTCCCGAGCCCGTCCGCCGCCGGCGCGCGAGCCGACCCGGTGCGGGGGATGCGCGAGGGGTTCCCCTTCGTGCTCCTCTTCCTCGGCCTCGACGGCGACCCGCAGGAACTGGGCCTGCCCCGGCACAACCTGATGGTCACCGACGGCGACTGCGACGCCTTCTTCGACGGCACGGGCGGACACACGAGCGGCCTGTTCCTCTCCTTCTCCTCGGCCAAGGACCCGACCTGGACCGCCCGGTATCCCGGCCGGTCCACCGGCGAGATCCTCGCCTACGTCGACCCGGAGCTGTTCGCTCCCTTCCACGGCTCGCACTGGCGCGACCGCGATCCCGCCTACCTCGCCCTGAAGGCCGACCTCACCGGACGACTCCTCCAACAGCTCCACCTCCACCTCCCCCGTACCAGGGGGAGGGTGGCGTACCACGAACTCGGCACCCCGCTGACGGCCGAGCACTTCACCCGATGGCCGGGAGGCAGCCTCTACGGCCTGGCCAAGGACGTCGCCGCCTTCGGTGACGGCACCCGCCCGGGTCTCGCGGACCGCCTGCGCCCGCGCACCGAGGTCGACGGCCTGTACCTCGCCGGCCAGGACGTCCTGGCCGGCGGCTTCCTCGGCGCGGCCACCGGCGGCCTCCTGGCCGCCCACGAGGCCCTCGACGGCCCCGGCCGCGCCCGCCTGTGGCGAGACCTCCTCAAACACGCCCTCCGCCGACCGACCTCGGGAGGAACGCTCCCCGCCGGCACCCCTGTTACCGCCGGGCGGGAACCATGAACTGAAGCCGGTGCGCACCTTCAACGCGTCAGCGGCCGGTCAGGTGGGTTCCGGCACACTGGTCGTGTGGTCCTCAGGGGCCACGGGGAGAGGTGCCCGGAGCGGCTGATCGGGGACCTGGACATCAGTCCATGTCGGATCTTCAGGGGTCCACGCAGGTTCGAATCCTGCCCTCTCCGCTTCCTCGTCACCGCCGGGCCGTGTGCCGTGGACGGACTGCCGCCCGGCGGTCCCCGAAGACGGCGCCCGCCCCGGCGCGCTGCGGATACGTACCAGCTTCTCCCGAAGCAGACGGGGGTCGTCGTCACCCACTCGCCTGCAGCGGATGGAACATGGTCCGGGGCTCTCCTTTCACGTTCCGTCACCGCCGGGGCACCCGGATGGAGCGCAGCGGATGCGGCATTCCTCGCCGGATCGAAGCATGAGCCTCATGACCGAGGGACACGGCGACGTACGGGCAGAGTCGCGTGGGGCAGGCCGCGAGGACGGGTACGGTCCTGCCGCTGACGATCCCCGAGGGCCGGTCGAGCGGGCTCGCAGGGCTGTCGCGTCCCAGGGTTGGTACCTCATGGATCCGGCCGACGTCGCCCGGTGCCTGGGGACCGGCGTCCAGGAGTGGCGGCGTCTCGCCGCGCACTGGGACGCACTGGTGGTCGACCCCTACGCGGCCGAGACCGGGACGCGGCGCCTGCGGCGCTACGGGCACTTCCTGCTGTCCTCCGCGACCGGCGCGATCGAGACGATGCCCCACGACGTCTTCGTCCAGCCGCAGGACAGCAATCCCCTCTACGTGGACGTGGACCGCCGTTTCGAACCGCTCACCGAGGAATTCCGTGCCGGGCCCGTGCCGGCCGCGCTGATCCGGATGCTCGGACGGGTCGCCGCGGGTCTGGACGACGCGGGGGAGTGGACCGTCAAGATGCACCCCTTCCGGGTCGTCGCGCGGGCGGACGGTGAGGGGCGGCCGACGCCCGAGGGACGGCACAAGGACGGCGTCACCCTGGTCACCTCCCTGCTGGTCGGCCGCGAGAACGTCACCGGCGGCCGGAGCACCGTCTACGACGCGGACGGCGCGGAGCTGGTGTCCGTCACCCTCGACCAGCCCGGGACGCTGCTGCTGAGCGACGACCGGGCGACCTGGCACTCCGTCTCCCCGATCCGCCCGCTGGACCCCGCCCGGCCCGGCCACAGGGACGTCCTGGTCACCACCCTGGCCGCCCGCTGACCTCAACCGCTTCCGCTCCCGCTTCCGCCTCCGCCCCCGTTCCCGCCTCCGCCCCCGTTCCCGCCTCCGCCCCCGTTCCCGCCTCCGCCCGTGTTCCCGACGGTCGCGAGCAGGAGCCGGTTCACCGCGGCCACCGGGCCGCCCCCGCCCCCGGCCCAGGCCCGTTGCCGCGTCGCCCCGTCACCGCGGCGGGCGGTCCGGTCGAACAGGGCGGTGACCCGGTCGAGGTCCCCGAACTCCTCCAGTACCGGGCGCACCAGGGCCACGAGCCCGGCGGCGAGGTCCTCCACCGGCGCGGTCCGGCCGGTCAGCGCGTCGAAACCGCCGCCGGCCCAGCCGTCCCGGGCGGCCCGCCAGCAGGCGGCGCGCAGCACCTCGCCCTCCCACCGGGGCCCGGGGTCGCCGTGCCGGGCCCGATCGGCGCAGGTGACCACCAGAGCGCGCAGGAGCACCGCGACCGCGACGGTGTCCTCCAGGTCCTGCATCACGTCCATCGCACGGATCTCCAGGGTGGGCAGCCGGGGGTTGGGACGCAGGTCCCAGAACGGCATGCCCGGCTCCAGCATGGCCTCCGTGTCCGTGATGACGATGGCCAGCCGCTCGTACTCCTCCAGAGAGGCCGCGTACGGCGGCGGTCCCAGGCACGGGAAACGGCTCCTGACGACCGAACGCCAGCTGGCGTATCCGGTGTCCCGTCCCCGGTGGAACGGCGAGTTCGCGCTCAGCGCGACGAGAAGGGGGAGCCACGGCCGCAGGTGATTGACGGTCAGGACGGCCAGTTCGCGTTCCGGCAGATGGACGTGCACGTGGAGCGCGCTGATGGAGAAGTCGTCCATCATGCCGCGGTACTGATCGCGCCCGGCCCGATAGCGGGGGTGGTCCGCCACCCGGGCCGGACCGGCGTCCTGGAGCACCGCGGTGCCCGACGCGCACAGCCCCCACCCCTCCTCACGCGCCGCGACGGCCAGCGCCCCGCGGACCCGCCGGAGGTCCCGGTACAGCTCTTCCGCCGTCCGGCACGGAGAAGTGCGCCCCTCGACCTGGCACAGGTCGAACTCCTTCGTGACCTGATCACCCATCTCCTCCGCGACCCGCGCGACGACCTGCGGACCGGCGGGGACGACGGACCGGGTGTGCGGGTCGACGAGGAAGTACTCCTCCTCCACACCGATCGTCGGAGCCCGGCCGTCGAACGCGGCGGAGCGGGCACCGGCAGGGTACGGGGTCATCCCCCCAGCATCGCGGCACGCACGCGCCCTTCCCGTCCGGCGCGCACGAGAAAACCGATCGGCCCCGGAGGAACCCGTGGCGAGGAAGCGACGGAAGAGATCCGGGGCCACCCGACCATGGCCACCTGCGCGCCCCGCCCCGGCCCGCCCCGCCCCGGCCGGGGCGGCTGCCGCTCGCCTTCGACGGCGCCTGCGAACCCCGCGAAGACGCCGACCGCGACCCGGGCGGCTGCCTGACCGGCGACCACGTGACGCCGCCGAGTGCCGCCCAGCCGTCAGCGACTGCCCGGACCACCGGGAGTCGCCCGACTGGGGCTTCGGCACGAGTCCCGCGCCGGGCTGCGGTTCGTGATCATTTTGTTAGGCCGAAAAGCATTGACGGCAATAGTTCACTGCTTAACGATCAGGGCGGTCGACGTCTTCCTCGGTCGGCCCATTCCTTCCTTCCTCCGGTCGGTGCCCGTGCCGCAAGCGGCGCGGGCACCGACCGAGGGCTGCTCAAGAGCGGAAAAGAACGTATGTCTGCAGTGGTTGCGGCGCGCGGCGCCGTCGTCGGTGGCATGGCCGCCGTGTGTCTGACCGTCGCCGGTGGTTCCGGCGCCTGGGCCCAGGGGACTCCCGGCGGCGAGGGCTGGGAGGGGCGGGGCGCCCGCGCGTACACGGTCGAGGACGCGGTGCCGGCTCAGGACCTGAGCGGTGACTGCGAGTTCTCCCTGGACGGTCAGGCGTGGGCGGCCGCCGTGAAGGTGGACGACATGTCGCTGAAGCCGGGCGCCGACGGCAAGGTGCACCTCCAGGTCCGGGCCGCCGCGAACAGCGCGGGCTGCACCGTCTCCCTCGCCTCGTACCGCACCCACGGAGCCACCTGGAACACCTCCGGGCTCCAGGTCTTCCACGACTTCGACACCGCGTCGGTCAAGACCGGCGAGACCGGCTCCCTCGACATCGCCGTCCCCGACGCCGGGTGCTACGCCCAGGTCGACCTCTACCGCGGCAGCGTGAAGTACGACGGCCTGCGGGACGCGAACGACGGCCTGGTCCACGGCGACCTGCCGGAGGGTCCGGGCCGGCCGGTCATCAAGGAGAAGAACATCAGCTGGTGGAACGGCGGCACCCGCGACTGCACCGCCGACACCGAGCCGTCCCCGGGCGCGAGCGAGTCGACCCCCGCCGGGCAGGAGACCACGCCGGCGGTGACCGCCCCCGTGACCTCCGCCCCGGCCGCCACCCCGGACTCCTCCACCGAGCCGTCCGCCACGACCACGCCGACGGCCTCGGCCGGCGCGTCGGACGCTCCGGCCCCCTCGGACAGCCCGTCCCCCTCGGACGGTGCCGCCGCCTCCGACACCCCGTCCTCGCCGTCCTCCTCCGCGCCGGCCGCGGCGCCCGAGGGCGACCTGGCCGAGACGGGCGGCGGGAACGTCACCGGCATCGCGGTCGCCGCCTCGGCCCTGCTGCTCGCCGGCGCCGGCCTGGTCGTCGTCCGCCGCCGCAACGCCGGCAACCGCGCCTGACCGACCCTCCGCACCCCCGAAAGAACGCAGCATGACCCACCACCCCGACGAGGCCCCCGCACCTGTTCCTTCCCCCGGGGGCCTCGCCGGGGCGGACCGGCCCGCCGCCGCCCCGGCACGGCCCGGCGCGCTCCCCGAGACCGGCACGACCGCGCAGGCCCCCGTGCCGGGGCCGGGCGGGCCCGGCCTTGCCGGCGAACGGACGTACCACCCCCAGGGCACGGGCGAGCCCCGCCCGCATGGCCACCACCGCTCCCGGGGCGGTCAGCGCCGTTCCCGCCCCGGCCGGCGGCCGGCGGCGGCCGGCGCTCTGGTCGCCTTCGGTGCCGTCGGCGCGCTGTACGCCATGACGGGCGGCGAGCCGCCGAACCCCGGCCCGCCCGAGGTCCACCGCACGCTGCCGAGCGTGAACGTGCCCGAGGCCGCCGACCCCTCTTCCGGACCCTCCTCCCCCTCCGCGGCCGCCCCCGCCTCCGTACCCGCCGCCACCTCGCCGGCGGCCCCGGCCACCACCGCCCCGACCGCCGGAGAACCGAGCGGGACACCGGACGGCGCGACCGCGACCACCGGCGCCCCGGGGTCCCCGGAGCCCGGCCGAGTTCCCGCCGCTCCCGCCGCCGTCCCGGTCGGCACGACCGCTGGCCCCGGCGACGCACCGGCCGGGACGGACGACCCGGCGCAGAGCCCGCCCCGGGAGACGACCGCCTCACCGGCACCGGCCGAACCGCGCACCCTCCGCATGGGCGACACCGGACCGGACGTGACGCGGCTGCAACAGCTGCTCTTCGACCAGGGCTTCACCTACGTCACCACCACCGGCACCTACGACAGGTCGACCCGCCGCGGAGTCGCGCAGCTCCAGGACGACCGCGATCTGACAGGAGACCCCGAAGGCGTCTACGGCCCCGCCACCCGCGCCTCCCTCGAAGGAACGTGACCCCCGGCCCCGGTGGAGCGACGCCCCGACGGAGACGGCGGCTCCCGCCAGCGCTACGCCCCGGCGGCTTCCCTCGCCCAGTGATCGAACTGCTCGCGACTGTCCAGGGTTTCTTCGTGGTCGGGTCCGAGGGCGCGGGTGGTGTCGGTGACGAGGGCGGCGTACAGGTCGCGTGCGCCGGCCGGGTCGCCGGCCGCCCCGGTGTAGAACGCGTGCTGGTACCGGCTGTCCAGGGTTTCTATGTGGTCGGGCCCGAGGACGCGGGTGCGGTCGGCGATGAGACCGGTGTAGAGATCGCGTGCGCCGGCCGGGTCGCCGGCCTTTCCGGCGTAGTCCGCGTGGTGGTGCCGGCTGCGGAGGAAGTTTCTGTGGTCGGGGCCGAGGACGCGTACGGAATCGGAGATGAGGCCGGCGTACAGATCGCGTGCGGTGGCCGGAGCACCGGCCTTCCCCACGTAGTAGGCGTGGTTGTGCCGACTGAGCAAGGTGTCCGGGTGGTCGGGCCCGAGGACGCGGGTGTGGTCGGTGATGAGGGCGGCGTACAGGTCGCGCGCGCCGGCCGGGTCGCTGGCCTCTCCGGTGTAGAACGCGTGCTGCTGTCGGCCGGCCAGGGTGTCTTCGTGGTCGGGCCCGAGGACGCGGGTGTGGTCGGTGATGAGGTCGGCGTACAGGTCGCGTGCGCCGGCCGGGTCACCCGCTTCTCCGGTGTAGAACGCGTGCTGGTACCGGCTGTCCAGGGTGGCCTCCTGGTCGGGCCCGAGGACGCGGATGTAGTCGGCGATGAGATCGGTGTAGAGATCGCGTGCGGTGGTCGGGTCGCCCGCCTCTCCCGTGCAGGCCGCGTGGTTCTGGCGGCTGGTCAAGGTGCTCTGGTGGTCGGGTCCGAGCACGCGGGTGAAGCCGTCGACGAGGGTGGAGTACAGGTCGCGTGCGGTGGCCGGGTCGCCGGATTCGTTGGTCCAGTAAGCGTGATCGCTGCGGTTGGTGAGGGCATCCTCGTGGTCCGGGCCGAAGTAGGCGGTCGAGAGCGCCGCGAGCGCGCCGTACAACCGCGCCGCTTCGGGAGCGTCGCCGTGCTCGACGGCCGCTTCGGCGTCTTCCTTCAGCTGGGCGGCGGATTTGTTCGCCGTGTCCGGGCTGGTCAGAGGGTTGTCCGGAACAAGCGGCCGCGCCGGTGGAACGGAGGCCGGGCCGCCGGTGATCTCGGTGCTGATGCGGTCGATGGTGTCCGCGTCCTGGTCGTTGACCGCCGCCGCCCGGGCGAGCGCGGCGTCGATGTCGTCGGCCTCGGCATCACGTTCCTCACCCGGCGCCGGTGAGGCGGCGGCGAGGGCGGGGAGGTGGTCGTGAGGAGAGGGCCCCTCGCCGCGGAGGCGGTCGAGCTCGTCGGTGAGGGCCTCGATCTCCTGACGGAGCCGGTCGGCGAGCTCCTCGGCCTGGCGCTGCTTCTCCCGCGCCCGGGCCAGCTCCGACTCCGCCGTCGCCTTCTGCTCCTCCGCCCGCCCGATCCTCTTCCGCGCCGCGTCCAGCTCACCACCGGCCACATCCGCGGCGAGCCGGTCACGCTCACCGGTCAGCTGCCGCACCCGGGCCTCAAGGGTGTTCACCATGCCCAGCAGCACCCACACCAGACGCGCCGAGTTCTCCGCCGCCTGCCGCAGCTCCCCCTCCTGCTCCAGCGCCCGCGTCAGGCGTTCGTACACCTGGATCTGCTCCGCCTGCGCCTGCGCCAGGCTCACCGCGGAGCCCTGGGCCGGCACGACGGGCTTGACCGCGGCGCGGGGCGGGTGCTCGGCGTCCCGCAGCAGCCGGACGGCCTCGGCCTCCCGCCGCTCGCGCAGCACCGGCGGCACCGTGGCGGCGATCAGGCCGACGACCAGGGCATGCGGCGGGACGCGCCCGCTGAGGTAGCTACTGATCTGACTCGTGGAGTAGCCCACCTGCTTCGACAGCACCGCCAGGGTTTTGCCCGACTCGTCGACCCGCAGCCGCAGGAACTCCGCGAGCAGCCCCGCGTGCGTGTTCACCGGACGCACCGGCGCCCACCTGCGCCCGCGCTTCTTCGCCTCTACCACTCGTACAACCCCCGGTCGCCTTCCCCTGTTTGTCCGGCCTGTCGCGAACAACACCCCGTCCATCCGGAACCTACCTGCGATGTCCGGACCTCACGGTCCGGACAAACCAACTCCCCGGCATGGTCCGCCCCACGGCCACCACCAGGTGACCATCCACCTCACGAAGGACGGATCATGAACGACGCCCTCTCCCTCGCCGCGGACATCGCCACCGTCCTCGGCGCCCTCCTGACCGCCACGCTCGAACTCCACCGCGCCCGCCGCGACGCCCGCGACGACAACGAACCGCCCCAGAAGTGACCCGCCCCCGCCCCCACCCGCCCCGACGACATCACCGACGACATCACCGACGACGGGAGGAACTCGATGGCAGCGGCGGTGGAGGATGTGCGAGCCTTCCCCTCCCGGAAGCCGATGGAGAAGACCTTGATGACCAGCGACGACGCCCTCGATCAGTTCAGACACATCGCGCGTGAGAGGGCGTTCGGCAGGCATGTCGGGTCGGACAGGCTCATCCAGGCAGGTCTGGACGCGCTGATCGCCGGGGTCGAGAGCCCGTCCCTGGCCCTGCTGGCCGGACTCCTCCGGAGCGAAGAGCCGGAAGCGCCGGAGCTCTTCGACCACGTACTGGAGGAGCTGGGACTGCTCTTCCGGCCGCCCGCGGACCCTCGTGCCGCAAAGTGGGCGGCGGCCTACTGGATCGCCGGTCAGATCGCCGACGGATCCCTGGACCCCGCCGTCGGCACGCACCTCATCCGGGCGGACATCGCCTACGACCTCGGCCACCCCGAAGAGCTGGAGCCCCTCGTGCGCTGCGCGCACCACCTGGACGGCTGGGAGGAGAGCTGGGGAGTCACCGTCGAGGAACTCAACGGAGAAGCGGTCGAGGCAGCGAAGCGGTTCCTCGGCAAGAGGCCCGCGGCCGAGGCGGAAGACTGACCCGGGGCCCCTTCTCGCCATCCGGACCGGTCAACCGCAAGATGATCCGGTCACTCGACGTGGCCGCTCCGCAGAACCTGAGCCAGAACGCGTTCTCGTGGGTACAACCGGAGAACCGACCGCTCTGCTGATGAGGATCTTCGACGGCCCGGACGGTCCCGCCTGCCGATACGCCCGCGCCTCGCGGACGTATCAACAGATCGTCGTTCCACCGGTGCCTCAGCTCTTCTCGACGGTGAAGGTGGTGCAGCTGTCCGACTCCGCGCCGTCCGCGTCAGTGACGGTTCCCGTGATCTTCTGCGGTGACTTCCCGGCGATCTCCGCCGAGAGGCCGACCATGAGGTAGTTCTCCGGCCGTTCGAGCCAATGGTCGGCGGAAAGATCCATGCGCGTGCCGGTGTGAGTCCCCCGCATGGCGAAGGATCCCCGGGGCACGTCGGGATTGGAGGCGAGCGGATAGAACTCGAAAGTGGCGGTGAGGGCGCCGCCGTTCCGGGAGATGGTGAGGGTCAGGCCGGTCTGTCCTTGGCCGCAGTAGTAGCTGCCGCGCCACTCACCCACAACCGGCGACGGGTCCTCCGTCACCTGCTCGGCCGGTTCGCTCGTCCCCGGTCTGTTCGAGGGGGCTGTCGTCCGCTCGGTCGGTTCGCTCGTCTCCGGTTCGTTCGTCCCTGGTCCGTTCGACGGAGCTGTCGTCCGCTCGGTCGGACGCGCCGAAACCGTGCCGGACCCAGCTCCGGAAGGTCTCGACCCGTCTCCGGCGGTGGGCGCGGCGGGCCCCCCCCCCGCCCCCCCCCCCCCCCCGCCCCCCCCCCCCACGAGCGGCGTGCCGAAACCCCCGCCGCAGGAAGGTCGGGCCGT
>NZ_JBEZUZ010000110.1:0-21223 GCF_040636735.1 Streptomyces sp. NPDC035033
GCGAGAGCGCGGTTCCGATACGGGGGTCGCGCGGGGGCGGGGGGCACGGCGGGCCCGCATCCCCCGCCCCCACGCCCCCACAGAAAACTACACCCCCCCCCCCCCGCCCCTCCCCCACCGCCCCCGGGGCCGGTTCGGGTGACCCCGGGAGCACTGGGTCGTTGCACGCGTAAAACGATCACACGGCGAAGACGCGGAGGTGGTTCCCGTGAGCGTTCGACAGGCCACGGCGGTGAGGACCCTGGTGCTCGACAACCCGGAGGACGTACGCGAAGCGGCCGCGGCGCTCGCCGGAGGACAGGTCGTCGCGCACGGCTTCGGCAACGTCTACGCGCTGACCTCCCGGCCCGACCGGGACGCCGTCGAGCGCGTGAACCGGCTCAAGGGCCGCCCGGCCGGACGGACCGCCGGCCTCCTCACCGTCCCGGAGCGCATCCCGTCGGCCTTCGACTGGACCCGGCTCCCGGAGGGCGTGCCCTGGCAGCAGGTCCGGTCCCTGGCGGAGGAACTGCTCGCCCTCGGGCCCGTCGGCCTGCGCGGCCCGGCCTCCGCGCGCGTGCCCGACCCGCTCACCGCCGACGACGGGGGCGTCCGCACCGTCCAGGTCGTCGCCCCCGGCACCCGCTGCCCCTCGCACGCCTTCCTCGGCGCGGCGCTCGGACTCACCGGCGGCGACTTCCTCGCCGTCACCTCCGCCAAGCGCTCCCGCCACCTCACCGGCCGTGACCAGGAACCCGCGCACTGGCGGGCCGACGGCCTCGCCGGCGAGTTCGGCGCCGAACCCGGGGTCCGGATCCTCGCCCACGCCGACGAGGAGGCCGCCCGCCGGCGCCACCCCTTCCACCGGCCGACCTCCGTCAGCGTCCTGTCCTTCCACCGCACCGCCGGACACACCCGCTCCGGCCTGCCCGCGCTTGTCCTCGAACGGCACGGCTCGCTCTCCGCCGACCACATCCGGGCCGTCGCGGCCAACCACGGCTTCGGGCTCGCCCTCGCCCCCCACGCCGGGGGCCCGCTCGTCCCCCGGCCCTACGGCCCCGCCTGACCCCGCCTCAGGCCGGGGGAGCGGCCGCCTCCAGGGCGATCTCCGCCCACACGGTCTTGCCGTCCGACTCGTACCGGACGCCCCACGCGTCCGCCAGCGACGCGCAGATGTGCAGGCCGCGCCCGCCCTCGTCCCCCGCCTTCGCGTGCCGCAGGTACGGGGCGGTCGGCGCGCCGTCGCGGACCTCCACGGTGAGCGCGGACTCGCCCCGCAGCAGCCGGAGGGAGACGGGCGGGGCGCCGTGCCGGACCGCGTTGGTGACCAGTTCGCTGACGACCAGTTCGACGGTGAGCGGGTCGACGCCGAGGGCCCACCGCCGGACCCGCTCCTCGGCCGCGTGCCGGACCGGAGCCACCGCCGACAGCTCGCGCGGCACCTCCCACTCGGCCATGTCCCCGGCGGGCAGCCGCAGCGTCCGCGCCACCAGCAGCACCCGCTCCGGGGCCAGCAGCGCCGCCAGGTCGTCGGCCATGGGGTGCGGCCCGCGGCCGGGGTGGGCGAGCGCCTCCGCCACCCGCGCCCGCGGCGGGTCCCCGCCGGCGGGCGCGGACGAGGCCAGACACAGGGTGGTGCCCTCCGGCAGGAGGCGGGAGGAGCAGGCGAAGGGCGGCCCGTCCCCGCCCAGCAGCGGCCCCTCCTCCACGAGGTCGGTGTCGAGCGAGCCGTCCGGACGGACGGCGGCGCACAGCGAGGAGCCCGCCCGGGCGAGCTCCAGCCGCCCGGTCACCGGGTCGTGGACGGCGATCGTGCAGCTCGCGGCCGGCTCCTCCGCCCCGTGGTCGTGCGCCTGCTCCCGGGCGAGCCGCCGGGTCACCGTGTGCAGCCGCGCCAGCAGTTCGTGCGGGGCGAGGTCGAGCGTCGCCAGGCTGTACACGGCGGTCCGCAGCAGGCCCATCGTGGCCACCGCGCTCAGCCCCGGCCGCTCCACCTGGCCGACCACCAGCGCCACCCGGGCGCCGGGCAGCGGGATGACGTCGAACCAGGAGCCCGCCCCCGTACCGCCCGGCCGGTGCCGCTGGGCGACCTCGACCGCGTGCCGGGTCTCGCCCTCGGGGCGCAGCGGCCAGGACTGGAGGGCCGTCATCACGATGTGCTCGCGGGTGAAGCGGAGCGCGTTCTCCAGGCAGGTCGCCGTGTGCGCGGTCACCCCCTCGACGAGCGCGAGGTCGTCCTCGGTGTACGGGTCGGCCCCGGGCGGCCGGCGGAAGGCCACGGCCCCCAGCAGCTGCCCCCGCACCGCGAGCGGCGCCACCAGCCGCACCTCCCCGTCCTCGTGGACGAGCTCCGGCTCGCCGGGCAGCCGCTCGCCGAACAGCCCCGGCAGCAGCACCGTCCCCGGCCCCGGCAGCGGCTCGTCCGTGCCGGCGTCGCCGGAGCTCCCCACGGCCGCGCAGCGCAGCAGCGGGGTCTCGCCGGACCGGCGCAGCTCCGGCGGCTTGCCGCGCAGCACGGCGTCGGTCAGGGCGACCACGACCGACCCCGCGAAGCCCGGCACGGTCACCCCGACCAGCTCCTGGGCGGTCCGCTCCACGTTCAGGGTCCGCCCGATCCGCTCGCGGGCCTCGTACAGCAGCCCGAGCCGCTGCTGGGCGCGGATCCGCTCGGTGACGTCCATGACGGTGGCGACGAGCCCGGGGGACGGCCGCTGCGCGCCGTCCGGGCCCGGCGCGGGCAGCGGGTACACCGAGACCGAGTAGACGTGCTCGCGGTCCGCTTCGTGCGGCGGCCGGCCCGGCACGAGGACGTCCCGCAGCGGCGGGCCGCCGTCGAGGACCTCGCGGAGCACCTGCTCCTTCACGTCGATGCCGAAGGTCCGGTACACCTCCACCGCCGGCCGCCCGATCAGGGTCTCCTCGTCGACGTCCCGCATCGCGAGCGCCGCCCCGGTGACCCGGACGAGCCGCAGCTCCCGGTCGAGCACGTGCAGGCCGACCTCGGACTGGCGGAACACCGTGTCGAGGACGGCGCCGTCGAGTGCGGAGGGAACGTCCTCGAACATGTGCACACCTGCCAGCGGTCGACACCCGGTCCAGGCCCAGTCTGACCGCTCCGGGCGCCCTCCGCCCGTCACCACGCCCCCGTTCCGCCGCCGTCCTCCCTCCGCCGGCCCGGCCGGCGCCCCCCTTCCGCCCTGGTCAGCGGGGACGCGGGGGAAGGAGGAGCAGACCGGTGCCGAGGGCGCGCTCGCCCGCCGCGTCGGAGGGACGGTTGACGACACCGGCCGCGGTCGCGAGGACGCTCGACCCGCCGCCGTCGAGGTTCAGCGCCTCCCGGGCGCCGAGGGCCCGCATCAGCCGGGCGGCGCCGTCGATGCCCAGGCCCTCGCTGACGCCGGGCCGGCGGCCGTCGGCGACGACCAGCATCAGCCGGCCCCGGTCGTCCACGCCGATCATGGAGCGGGGGTTGGCGCGGACCGTCCAGTCGTAGGTGAACGACTGGTCGGGACCCTCGCGGACGATGCCGTCGGCCACCGCGTTCACCGCCACCCGGCCGTCCCGCACCAGGGCCGGGCCCACCTGGAGGATCGTCGTGCCGGGCCCGAGCGCGACCGGGCGGCCCCGGCCGTCCCGCACCCGCTCCTCGAAGACGAGCGAGGCCCCCGGCCGTACCGTCCGCAGCAGCCAGTCGGCGCCGTCGCCGATGGCCTGGAGCGTCGAGCCGCCGGGCGGGACGGGCGCGCCGCGCTCGGCGCGGACGGCCGCCACCCGGCCCCGGCCGTCGAGCACGGCCTCCGCGCCGGGACCGGACGGGGGCGCGCCCCACTCGGGCGTGAACCGGACCAGCTCGCTGGGGTCGGTGCAGGCGACGTCGTGCAGGGGCCGCTGCGTCGGCAGGTCGCCGCCCACCCCGCCGCAGTTCCAGATCCGGCCGGGAAGCCGGTTCACCCCGTCGACCTCCACCGTCTCGCCGCCCGCCGTGACGGTGACCTCCGCCGTGAAGGTGTCGACGGAGAAGGAGCGCCCGCCGTCCTCCATCCGGAGGCCGGCCCGGCCCTGGGTGGCGGAGCCGAGGAGCCTGCCGTCCCTCACGTACAGGCCGCCGGGCGCGCTGTCGTAGAACCACTGGCCGTTGACGCCGGCGAGGGCCCCCGCGGCGCCGATCAGGCCGGTCAGCTTCTCGGTGCCGTGGAGGGTGGGCCCGTGGTCCGCCGCCAGGCGGCCCCCGAACGCGTCCAGGTCGACCCGCAGGACGTGCACGTGCTGCGGCGCGCCGTCGTCGGCCCCGTCCTGCGCCGTGTACCGGGTGCGGGCGGTGAACCCGGCCGCCCGCAGCCGGTCGGCGAGCGCCGCCGCCCCGGCCTCCTCCGCGTACCGCCCGGCCCGCACCGTCCAGCCGAGCACCCCCGCCCGCCGGTCGGCGTACGCCGGGGCGGTGACGGCCTCGACGCGCGGCTCGAAGCCCCGCGCGCGCAGCTCCTCCGCCACGTCCAGCGCGGTGTCGCGCGGGCCGAGGGCCAGCGGCGCCCCGGCGAGCGGCCCGCCGGGGCGGTCCGGCAGGCCGACCTGGACGGTCCACACGTCGTCGGCGTCCCGCCGCCCGTACGCGAGCGAGGTGAGCGTCACGCCCGGCGCCGGCGTGCCGGTGACGCGGGCGGCGCCGTGCACGGGGTGGGGGGCCTCGGCGGAGGGGCCGGCCGGACGGGCCTCGGCGAGGGGCGCGGAAGCGGCCGACAGGACCGCCGCGGCCACCACGAGGGAACGGAACCTGCGCTGCAAGGAAGTCCTTCCGTCGACGGGACGGGAAGAGGGGCTGGAAGGGCAACCGGCCGCTGCCCCACGGACAGTGACGGAGGGTCAGGCACCGGGCGGCGAGCCGCGGAGGACCCGCCCCTACTGTCCCCGGCCGCCGCCGCGCCGGTGGGCACGGCCTCCGGATGTCACCCGCCCGGCGTACCCGCGGGGGCGGCGGACCGCCCCGCTATCCTTGCGGTGTGGAGATCCCCTCGTACGACGACATCCGGGCACTGCACCGGAAGCACGCCCCCAGCGACGCCGCCTTCGAACTCGTCTTCACCCACTGCGAGATCGTGGCCGCCATCGCCGACCAGGTGATCTCCCGCTCCGGCGCGGACGTCGACCCGGACCTGGTCCGCGCCGGCTGCCTGCTGCACGACATCGGCGTCTACCGGCTCTACGACGCCGCCGGGCGGATCGACGGCGCCTCGTACGTCACCCACGGCGTCCTCGGCCACGCCCTGCTCGCGGAGGAGGGCCTGCCCGAGGGCCTGTGCCGCTTCTGCTCCTGCCACACCGGCGTCGGCCTCACCCAGGAGGACGTCCTCGCCCAGGACCTGCCCATCCCGCCCGCCGACTACGTGCCGGTCACGCCGGAGGAGCGGATGGTCATGTACGCCGACAAGTTCCACAGCAAGAGCACCCCGCCGCGCTTCGTCTCCCCGGACAGCTTCGAGACGAGGATCGGCCGCTTCGGCCCGGAGAAGGTCAGCGTCTTCCGCTCCCTGCGCCGCCTGTACGGCGACCCCGAACTGGACGCCCTGGCCGCCGCGTACGGCCACGCGGTGACCTGAGCGCCCCCGCCGCCCTCAGCCGGTGGCCGCGACGATCGTGGCCACCGTCACCGCGGTCATCGCCGCCCACATCTCCCGGATCGCCGTCCGCACGTCCTCGGCCGCCCACCGGCCCGCCGCGATCTCCTCCATCCGCGCGGCGACCTCCTTGCGCGGCTCCCCGGGGAAGGCGAGCCGGTGCAGTTTCGCCCCGTGCACCAGGGCGATCAGCCCGGCCGTCCGCTCGTCCGGCGCGGCGCCGTCCAGCACCGCGGCCCGCAGCCGCCCCCGCAGCTCCCGCTCCACCGAGCCGTCCGCCTCCGGATAGCGCCGCACCGGGAACAGCCCCAGGACCCGGCGCCTCTCCTCCACGACCAGGCCCCGCTCGCAGAGGCGCGCGACCGCCGCGGCCGGCGCCTTCGCCTGGTCCTTCGTCAGCCACTCGGTGACCTTCGGCGCCCTGCCCCGGCGCTCCGCCCAGGCCGCGACCAGCGCCAGCCGCTCGTCCAGCAGGGGCTCCCCGGTGGGGCTCCCGTCCACGACGGCCAGCCGCCCGTCGGCGACCGACACCCGCCCGGCGAGCGCGAGGTCCAGCAGGATCCCGCCCGCGACCGCCCACGCGGCGGCCTGCCGGTCCTTCGCCTCCCCCGACCCGTCGTCCAGCGACAGCAGCGTGATCTCCTCGGCGAGCGTGACCGTCATCGACGTCCTTCCTGGTGGTGGGGCCGGACGGGGCCGGCGGCTCTCTCCCGTGAGGACGGTCTGACGGACCGTCCGGTTCCCCGGACCGCCCCGGGGGGGCGCCCGGACGGGACCGCTCGGCGGGCCGTTGTCAGTGGGGGCTGGCACGCTGGGGCCATGGACAGGCGGAACGACAGTCCCGGAGACAGGGGGAAGGACGGCGGCATGGGCGGGGACCGTGACGAGGAGCTGCTGCGGGGCCGGGTCTACGGCCAGGACCACGACGACCCGCACCCCGGACCGCGCCCCGGGCGCGCCTACGCCGAACTGGTCGGCGGCCCGCTCGACGGGCTGCTGCTCGACGTGACCGACTGGACCGGCGAGGAGATACGCGCGGGCGCCGTCCTGGAGACGGAGCTGGGGCGCTACGGCGCGGGAGGAAAGGCGGTGTACGGCCCGCGGGCGGGCGACCCGGCGCACTTCGACTGGACCGGCGACACCCGCTGACGGGCCCGGGGCACGAAAAAGGCGGGAACACCTCCCGCCATGTTCAAGGTATAGCGCAAGGGGGGCCTTGCGGCAAGGCCCCCCACGTGCCGCACAATCGCACACCTACCCCGCCACCTGCTGAAACGAGATGCGCGCGTGCCCATGCCTCTGCGGACCACCGGCCCCTTCGAGCTTCCCGACCGTCTCGCCGCCAAGGCCGACCCGGCGCTGATCGCCGACGACGAGAAGCACTTCGCCGCCGTCGCCGAGAGCCTCGACCTGGCCGTCGCCGAACTCTCCGAGCGCCTCGACGAGGCCCTCCGCGCCCCCGGCGGCGTGGGCCGCGAGGCGATGGAGCGCGACCTGGAGGTGCACCGCCTCTCCGGCCGGCTGCGCGCCCTGCGCCGCTTCGGCCTCGACCTCTGCCTCGGCAGGATCGTCTCCGCCGACGGCTCCGAACCCCTCTACATCGGACGGCTCGGCCTCACCGACGACGAGGGGAACCGGCTGCTCGTCGACTGGCGCTCACCCGCCGCCGAGCCCTTCTTCGCCGCCACCCACGCCCACCCGATGGGCCTGGCCAGCCGTCGCCGCTACCGCTGGAACGGCGGCCGGATCACCGACTACTGGGACGAGGTCTTCACCGAGGCCGGCCTCGACGAGCACGCGGCCCTCGACGACCAGTCCGCGTTCATCGCCAGCCTCGGCACCCACCGCTCCGAGCGGATGCGCGACGTGCTCTCCACCATCCAGGCCGACCAGGACGCCATCGTCCGCGCGGGCTCGCGAGGCGCCCTCGTCGTCGACGGCGGCCCCGGCACCGGCAAGACCGTCGTCGCCCTCCACCGGGCCGCCTACCTCCTCTACTCCGACCCCCGGCTCGGCCACCGCCGCGGCGGCGTCCTCTTCGTCGGCCCCCACCAGCCCTACCTCGCGTACGTCTCCGACGTGCTGCCCAGTCTCGGCGAGGAGGGCGTGCGCACCTGCACCGTCCGCGACCTCGTCCCCGAGGGGGCGGACGCCCGCCCCGAGAAGGACCCCGAGGTGGCCCGCCTCAAGTCCTCCGCCCCGCTGGTCCGGGGCATCGAGAAGGCCGTCCGCTTCTACGAGGAGCCCCCCGCCGAGGAGATCCGCGTCACCACCGACTGGGGCGACCTGACCGTCACCGCCGACGACTGGGCCGAGGCCTTCGACGCGCCCGGCCCCTCCACCCCCCACAACGAGGCCCGCGAACTGATCTGGGAGGAGCTCGTCACCCTGCTGAGGGAGAAGGCCGGGGACGAGGTCCCGGAGGTCCTCTTCGAGCGGGCCCTGCGGCACGACCGGGAGCTGGTCTCCGCCCTCGACCGGGCCTGGCCCATGCTGGAGCCCACCGACCTCGTCGGCGACCTGTGGACCGTCCCCGCCTACCTGCGCCTGTGCGCCCCCTGGCTGGACCGGGACGAGGTGCGCCTCCTCCAGCGGGCCGACGCCCAGGCGTGGACCGAGTCCGACCTGCCGTTCCTCGACGCGGCCCGGCAGCGGCTCGGCGACCCCCGGTCCAGCGCCCGCAAGCGCCGCGAGAAGGCGACCCTCGCCGCCCGCAAGGAGCGGATGGCCGGCGTCATCGACACCATCGTGCGCTCCGACGACGACGGCGAGGGCGCCGTCACCATGCTCCTCGGCAAGGACCTCCAGGACAGCCTCGTCGACGAGAGCGGCCTGCCCACCGCCGCCGGCGACCCGCTGGCCGGCCCCTTCGCGCACGTCGTCGTCGACGAGGCGCAGGAGCTCACCGACGCCGAGTGGCAGATGCTGATCGCCCGCTGCCCCTCGCGCAGCTTCACCATCGTCGGCGACCGCGCCCAGGCCCGCCACGGCTTCACCGAGAGCTGGCGCGAGCGCCTGGAGCGGATCGGCCTCGACCGCGTCGAGACGGCGTCGCTCAGCATCAACTACCGCACCCCGGAGGAGGTCATGACCGAGGCCGAACCGGTCATCCGCGCCGCCCTCCCGGACGCCAACGTGCCGACCTCGGTCCGCGCCTCCGGCATCCCCGTCCACCACGGCACCACCGCCGAACTCGACACCGTCCTCGACGACTGGCTCGCCGGGGACGCCGACGGCGTCGCCTGCGTCATCGCCGCCGAGGGCCGCCTCCCCGAGCTCGGCGACCGCCCCCGGGTCAGGGCGCTCACCCCGAGCCTCTCCAAGGGCCTGGAGTTCGACCTCGTCGTCCTCCTCGACCCGCGGGAGTACGGCGAGGGCATCGAGGGGGCGGTGGACCGCTACGTGGCGATGACCCGCGCCACCCAGCGGCTCGTCGTCCTCACCACCCCTTGACGGCGGGCCCGGACGCTCAGGACGGCAGCCCGCCCCGCGCGATCACGTCCGCGTACCAGCGGGCACTGTCCTTGAGCGTCCGCCGCTGGCTCGCGAAGTCCACGTGCACGATCCCGAACCGCTTGCTGTACCCGAACGCCCACTCGAAGTTGTCCAGGAGTGACCAGAGGAAGTAGCCCCGCACGTCCGCCCCGTCCTCGATCGCCCGGCGCACCGCCGCCAGGTGCCCGTGCAGGTACGCGACCCGCTCCGGGTCGCGCACCCGGCCGGACGGGTCCGCGTAGTCGTCGTACGCCGCCCCGTTCTCGGTGATCACCAGCGGGACGCCGGGCAGCTCGTCGCGCAGCCGCGTCAGCAGCTCGTGGAGCCCGTCCGCGTCCACCGGCCAGTCCATCGCCGTCCGGGGCCCCGGCGCCGGCAGGAACCGCACGTGCCGCTCCGCGCCCGCCCACGGGGACGGCGACTCCGACGTCCCCGCGGCGACCACCGTGGGGGAGTAGTAGTTCAGGCCCAGCGAGTCGATCGGCGCCGCGATCGCCGCCAGGTCCCCGTCCCGGACGAACCCCCAGTCCGTCACCCGGGCCGTGTCCGCCACCAGGTCCTCCGGCAGCCGGCCCCGGAAGACCGGGTCCAGGAAGATCCGGTTCGCCACCGCGTCGATCCGGCGCGCCGCGTCCCGGTCCTCCGCCGACTCCGTCAGCGCCCGCACCACGTGCAGGTTGAGCGTCAGCGACACCTCGGACCCGGCCGGCAGCGCCTCCCGCAGCGCGCCCACCGCGAGGCCGTGCGCCAGGTTCAGGTGGTGGGCGGCGCGCAGCGCGTCCGCGTCGCTGGTCCGCCCCGGCGCGTGCACCCCGTTGCCGTACCCGAGGAAGGCGGCGCACCACGGCTCGTTCAGCGTCGTCCAGGTCGCCACCCGGTCGCCGAGCGCGGCCGCCGTGATCCCCGCGTACTCGGCGAACCGCGCGGCGGTCTCCCGGCGCGGCCAGCCGCCCGCGTCCTCCAGCTCCTGCGGCAGGTCCCAGTGGTACAGCGTCGCCACCGGCCGGATGCCCGCCTCCCGCAGCTCGTCGCAGAGCCGCCGGTAGAAGTCGAGGCCCTTCTGGAGCGCCGGCCCCCGGCCGGTCGGCTGGACGCGCGGCCACGCCACCGAGAACCGGTAGTCCGTCACCCCCAGCTCGCGCATCAGCGCCACGTCCTCGCGGACCCGGTGGTAGTGGTCGGCGGCGATGTCGCCGGTGTCGCCGTTGCGGACCTTGCCCGGCGTCCGGCTGAAGGTGTCCCAGATGGACGGCGTCCGGCCGTCCTCCGCGGCCGCGCCCTCGATCTGGTACGCGGCGGTGGCGGTGCCCCAGCGGAAGCCCTCCGGGAAGCGGAGCGTCGCGGTGGACTCGGGGCGTGCGTCGACAGCGGTCATGAGGAGGCAACTCCAGAGGGAAGGAGGGGAGGAGGGAGGAAAGGGGGGCGGGGGCTCAGCCCTTGACCGCGCCCTGCATGATGCCGCCGACGATCTGGCGGCCGAGCAGGCCGAAGACCAGCAGGACGGGCAGGGTGCCGAGCAGGGTGCCCGCCATGATCACCGACTGGTCGTGGACGTAGCCGCCGCCGAGCTGGCGGAGCGCCACCTGGACGGTCGGCTCCTGCGAGGAGAGCGCCACGATCGGCCAGAAGAAGTCGTTCCACGCGGCCATGAAGGTGAGCAGGCCGAGGACGGCCATGCCGGGACGGGCGATCGGCACCACGATCGACCAGAAGATCCGGGCCGTGGAGGCGCCGTCCACCCGGGCCGCCTCGATCAGCTCGTCGGGCAGCGACTGCACCAAATACTGGCGCATGAAGAAGACGCCGAAGGCGGAGACCAGGCCCGGCAGGATCACCGACTGGAGCTGGTTCACCCACTGGAGCTCCGCGATCAGCATGAAGAGCGGGATGACGCCGAGCTGCGGCGGGATCATCATCGTCCCCACCGTCACCGCGAGCAGCGCGCCCCGGCCCCGGAAGCGGAGCTTGGCGAAGGCGAACCCGGCGAGCGTGCAGCACAGCACCGTGCCCACGGTGATCGAGCCGGACACGATCAGCGAGTTGAGCAGCGCCTTGCCGATGTCCGCCTCGGCGAGGACCGCCTCGAAGTTCCGGATCAGGTGCGGGCCCGGCACCAGCGACGGCGGCACCTTGGCCAGGTCGGCGTTGGTGCGGCTGGCCGCGACGATCGTCCAGTAGAAGGGGAAGGCCGAGACGAGCACCGCCAGGATCAGCACGGCGTACGCGACCGGCCCGGCCTTCAGGGTCCGGCCGGCGCCCGACCGGCGCCGGCGGCCGGGCGTCCGGCGGGCGGGGGAGACGGCCGGGGCGGGCGGCGCGGCGGGCGGGTCGGCGAGCGCGGTCATCGGCCGGCCTCCTTGCGGGAACGGCGGCGCGCGATCAGGGCGTTGACCCCGACCAGCACCAGGATCAGCAGGAACATCACCCAGGCGATCGCGGCGGCCCGGCCCAGGTGGAAGAAGCCCCAGCCCTGCTCGTACATGTAGAGGCCGAGGGTCTGGTACTGGTGCGAGATGCCGCCCGACATGGAGCCCTCGAAGAGCAGCGGCTCGCCGAAGAGCTGGGTGGCGCCGATCGTGGAGACCACGACCGTGAACAGGATCGTGGGCCGCAGCCCCGGCAGCGTCACGTGGAAGAACTGCCGCCACCGGGAGGCCCCGTCCATCTCGGCCGCCTCGTACAGCTCCGAGGGGATGGACTGCATGCCGGCCAGGTAGATGAGCGCGTTGTAGCCGGTCCACCGCCAGACGACGATCGTGGAGACCGCGATCTGGGAGGTGAGGGTGCCCGACTGCCAGTCGACCGGACCGAAGCCGACGAGGCCGAGGACGTAGTTGAAGAGCCCGAAGTCACGGCCGAAGAGCTGGGCGAAGACCAGGGTCGCGGCGGCGACGGAGGTGGCGTACGGCAGCAGCATCGCCGTCCGCAGGAACGTCCGGCCGCGCAGCCGGTGGTTGAGCAGGTGCGCCAGGGCGAGCGCCATCACCAGCTGCGGCACGGTGGACAGCACCCCGATGGTGAAGGTGTTGCGCAGCGCGGTCCAGAAGAACTCGTCGCCGAACAGGGCGGTGTAGTTGCCGAGCCCGCGCCACTCCATGGCGCCGGGGTCCTGGAGCTCGACCCGGTGGAGCGAGACGTACGCCGTGTAGACGAGCGGGAAGAGGCCGAAGGCGGCGAAGAGGGAGAAGAACGGCGCGACGTACGTGTACGGGGAGACCGCCCGCCACACCCGCCGGAGGACCGGCGGGCGGGGGACGGCGACGGCTTTCGCCGGTGCGGTGAGGGTCACGGTGCGGCCCTTCGGGAGACGGCGGTCACGGAGGAGGGAGGGGAGGGGAGGGGCGGGGGCAGGGAGGAAGGGAGGGAGGAAAGAAGGGAGCGGCCGGGGCGGGGGGAGCCGCCCCGGCCGGCTGATCGGCCGGGGGCCGGGGGCCGGGGGCCGGGGCCGGGAGGCTTCGGCCGGTGTCCGTGCCCCGGCCGGAGCCGAGCGGCCGGGTGATCCGACCGTCCGGGTGACCGGGCGAGCCGGTGGCCCGGGTGAGCGTCCGGCCGTCGGGCCCGGATCTCCCGGGCGGGTGCCCGGGAGGTGTCGGGCTTCGGGCGGGAGCCCGGGTGCCGCCCGGGACAGGGCCTGGCCCCGGCGGGTGTCCGGAGGGGCGGAAGGAGCCCGGCCCCGGGAAAGCGCCCGGCCCGGGGCCGGGCCTGGTTCCGGGAGTGCCGGGAGGCCCCGGGGAAAGGGACCCCGACCCCGGAGGGCCCGGGGAAAGGGACCCGGCCCCGGAGGCCGCCCGGACGCGGAAGGGCCCGGCTCAGCCGAGCGTGTTCGCGACGCCCTTCTTCGCGTTCTCCCAGGCCTTCTCGGGGGCGAGGCCCTTGCGCTCGACCTCGCTCAGCGCGTTGGTGATCTGCTGGCTGATGTTCTGGTCGTGCACGCCGAGGACCTGCACCGGGGCCGCCTTGGCCGCGTCACCGAAGATCTTCCCGATGGGCGCGCCGTTGAAGTAGGGGTCCTCGGTGTCCGCGACCTCGGCGATCGCGCCGGTCGAGGAGGGGAAGTTGCCCTGCTTGGCGAAGACCTTGGCCTGCTGCTCGGGGGCGGTGAGCCACTTGATCAGCTCGTACGCCTCCTTCTTGTTCTCGGCGGCGCGCGGCACCGCCAGGTAGGAGCCGCCCCAGTTGCCGGCGCCGCCGGGCAGTGCGGCGACGTCCCACTTGCCCTTGCCGGTCTCGCCGGCCTGGCCCTTGATGTAGCCGAGCATCCACGCGGGGCAGGGGATGGTGGCGAAGGAGCCGGCGGCGAAGGCCTGGTTCCACTGCGGGGACCACTGGTCGAGCTTGGCGCTGAGGCCGGCGTCGCTCGCCTCGACGGAGGCGTCCCAGGCGGCCTTCAGGGCGGGGTTGGTCTCCCAGATCAGGGCCCCGGAGGCGTCGTAGAAGCGCTCCTTCTCCTGCCCGATCATGATCGAGAAGAGGCTGCCGACGCTGTCCAGCCAGGCGCTCTTGCCGGGGGCCTTGGCCTTGTACTGCTTGCCGAGCTCCAGGTAGCCGTCCCAGGTGGACCAGCGCTTGGCCAGCTCGGTGCGGTCGGTGGGGAGGCCGGCCTGCTCGAAGAGGTCGGTGCGGTAGCACATCGCCTCGGGACCGACGTCGGTGCCGAGGCCCAGCACCTCGCCGTTCTTGCCGGTGGCGGCGGCCCACTTGGCGTCGGCGAACTGGCTCTTGAGCCCGTCGGCGCCGTACTTCCGCAGGTCCTCGAAACGGTCGGCCTGCTGCTGGGTGACGGAGGCGATCCGGCCGACCTCGATGCCCTGCACGTCGGCGAGGCCGCCCCCGCCGGCGAGCCGGGTCTGGAGCGACTTCCAGTAGTCGGCCTCGTCCTCGGTGTCGGTCTGCTTGATGGTGACGCCGGGGTGGAGCTTCTCGTACTCGGCGTAGAGCCCGGCCTCCTTGTAGCCGAAGGAGCCGAAGAGGTCGACGGTGATCGTGACCTTGCCGTCCGCCTTGTCGGCGGTGGTGCCGGAGGAGCCGGATCCGCAGGCGGCGAGCAGGGAACCGGCGAGCGCGACCGCTCCGAGGCGGAGGGCGGCCTGGGTGGCGGCTCTGGTGATGGGCATGGACGGGCTCCCTTGGCGTCGGGCGGGTCGGAGGGAAGGAAGGGAAGGAAGAGAAGAAGAGAAAGAAGGAGCAGGGGGAGGGGAAAGCGGAAAGCGGAAAGAGGCGGGCTGCGCCGGGGGTTCCGGACGGCCCGAGAGCGTTCTGAGAGCGCTCTCAAGAACGGTCTGGAGCGTGCCCCGACTCGCCGTCCCCCGTCAAGACTCGAAGACATAACGGCTCGGAATCGAAGCCCGCTTACGAGGGCGCCGCTCCAACTCCCACTCCGGTCCGCTCTCTTGACGGCCAGGTTTCGGGAGTTTTACGTTGCGCACTGCTTGAGAGCGCTCTCAGAGCATCGTGAACGAGCCCTTCACCCCCCATCGAGCCAACGAGGTGCTGTACGTGTCAGCTCCCCGCTCCCGACCGGCCGCGTCGCTGGTCCTCACCGCCGCCCTGGCGGCCGCCGGTCTCGTACCGGCCGCCGCCGGCCCCGCCTCCGCCGCCACCGTCCCCGTGGGCGCGGGCGGTTACTCCGACACCCGCCCCGCCGGGACCTCCGGCCCCACCACCAACACCGGGACCCCGGTCGCCCCCAAGGTGACCGCCGCCGCCCAGGGCCGGCCCGTGCCCACCAACGACTGGTGGTCCTCGCTCGCCTTCCAGCGCTACGGCGACAACCCGTACTCGACCCCCATGTACGGGCATCCGCTCACCTACCAGGCCGTCGCCGGCGGCCTGGAGATCGGCTACCCCACCACGCCCGCGATCGTCGGCGACGGCCGCCAGTACGAGTTCCCCCACAAGGCCGACCTCACCCTCGGCCTCACCGGCCTCAACTCGCCCGACGCCAAGGCCGACGACTGGTCCGACTGGACCGTCACCCCCCTCTGGTCCGACGGCGCCCGCACCCTGCGCACCACCATCGGCCACGGCCTGCCCTTCGTGTACGCCAAGGGCACCGGCGGCGACGCCCGGATCACCACCGCTTCCGCGCCCGCCGTCTTCGCCGACCAGGGCAACGTCCTCGGCATCACCGTCGCCGGACACCACTACGCCCTCTTCGCCCCCGCCGGCACCGACTGGAACGTCTCCGGCACCACCCTCACCGCCGGCCTCGGCGGCAAGGACTACTTCTCCGTCGCCGTCCTCCCCTCCACCGACGCCCTCGCGACCTACCGGCGCTACGCCTACAGCTTCGTCACCGGCTCCCGCGTCACCTGGTCGGCCACCGGCGGCCGGGTGGACGCCACGTACACCCTCACCACCGAGGCGAAGGAGGGCACCGAGACCGGCACCCTCCAGGCCCTCTACCGCCACCAGTGGCTGAACTCCGCCGACCCCCTCACCCCGTACACCTACGTCTCGCCGCGCGGCACCATGAAGGTCCGCGAGGGCCGCTCCTTCACCACCAGCCGCAAGCAGGCCGCCGTCCTTCCCGGGCTGCCCGCCACCGGCGCCGTCGACCAGGCCCGGCTGCGCGGGTACCTGAACGAGGTGGTGAACGCCGCCGACCCGTTCTCCGGCGCCACCGACACGTACTGGACCGGCAAGGCGCTCGGCCGGCTCGCCCAGCTCGTCCCGCTCGCCGAGCAGCTCGGCGACACCGCCCTGCGCGACCGGCTCCTCGGCCTGCTCAAGGGCCGCCTCCAGGACTGGTTCACCGTCGGCGGCGCCAACGAGTTCTCGTACGACCGCACCTGGAAGACCCTCACCGGCTACCCGGCCTCCTACGGCAGCGACACCGAGCTCAACGACCACCACTTCCACTACGGCTACTACGTGTACGCCGCCGCGATCGTCGCCCAGTACGACCGGGCCTGGGCCGCCGACTCCGCCTGGGGCGGCATGGTGAAGACCCTCGTCCGGGACGTCGCCAACCCCAGCCGCACCGACACGGCCTTCCCGTTCCTGCGCGGCTTCGACGTCTACGCCGGACACAGCTGGGCCTCCGGCCACTCCGGCTTCGCCGCCGGCAACAACCAGGAGTCGTCCTCCGAGTCCACCAACCTGAGCGCCGCGCTCGTCCTGTGGGGCTCCGCCACCGGCGACACCGGCCTGCGCGACCTCGGCAGCTACCTCCTGGCCACCGAGTCCGACGCCATCGGCCAGTACTGGTTCGACGCCGACCAGCAGGTCTTCCCCGGCTCCTTCACCCACGACACCGTCGGCATGGTCTGGGGCAGCGGCGGCGCCTACTCCACCTGGTGGACCGCCAACCCGGAGGAGATCCACGGCATCAACACCCTCCCCGTGACCGCCGGCGGCTCGCTGCACATGGGCGGCTACCCGGGCGCCATCCGGCGCAACCTCGCCGAGATGGAACGGGAGAACGGCGGCCCGGCCGTCGAATGGCGCGACATCCTCTGGGAGTTCGAGTCGCTCGCCGAACCGGCCCGCGCCAAGTCCCGCTTCGACGCCACCGGCGGCAACTACACCCCGGAGGCCGGCGAGTCCCGCGCCCACACCTACCACTGGCTGACCACCCTGGACGCGCTCGGAGCCCCCGACGCGAGCGTCACCGGCTCCGTCCCGGCCTCCGCCGTCTTCCTGAAGGGAACCGAACGCACCTACGCCGCCCACAACTTCGGCTCCGAGCCGATCACCGTCACCTTCTCCGACGGCAAGTCCCTGGCGGTACCGGCCCGTTCCACCGCCACCGGCAAGGGCACCGGCGCCATCCCCTGCGGTCAGCCCGGCGGACCCGCCTGCCCCGGGCCGGGCACCGGCGACACCTTCCGGCTCGCCTCCGGCGGCACGCTGACCACCGCCACCGACACCACCGCCGGCAGCGCCACCATCGCCTCCGCCGGCGGCGCCAACCACGACGGCACCCCGCACCAGCCGCTCGTCCACGAGGCGCGCAACGTCACCGGCACCCTCGTCCCGGGCGCCGCCACCGCCTTCCGCCTCGCGGTCGACGCCGGCACCACCGTCGGCCTCGGCCAGCAGGCCCGGGTCAGCTACGACCTGACCGGCGACGGCACCTTCGAACGCGTCGAGACCTACCACTACTTCGCCACCGACCCGGTGCCCGGCTGGGAGCGCTACGACCAGACCCGCGGCCTGAAGTCCGCCACCGGCACCCTCGGCGACCTGCGCGGCGGCACCGTCCGCCTGGAGCTGTGGAGCGCCATCGGCAACGGCCCGTCCACCGTCCGGACCGGCACGGCGGACTCCGTGCTCGTCATCCCCTACGACTGACCCGTCATCCCCTACGACTGACGGGGACGGTACGGCCGGCGGGTGCGCCGGGCCTCACGCCGAGGCCCGGCGCACCAGCGTCGTCGGCGTGATCAGCGGGTCCGGGGCCGGTGCCCCGGACCCGAAGTCGTTCATCCGGCGCATGAGCAGCCGGACCATCAGCCGGCCCATGCCCTCGATGTCCTGCCGGACCGTCGTCAGCGGCGGGTCCGTCCGCTCGGCGATCGACGCCACGTCGTCGAACCCGACCACCGCCACGTCCTCCGGCACCCGCAGCCCCCGCTCCCGCAGCACCCGCAGGGCGCCCGAGGCCATCAGGTCGTTGGCGGCGAACACCCCGTCCACCCCGGGACACCGGTCGAGGACCTCGGCCATCGCCCGGGCGCCGCTCTCCGCCGTGAAGTCCCCGTGGCCCAGCAGGGCCGGATCCGGGTCCCCGAGCGCGTCCCGCCAGCCGTCGGCGCGGTCCGCCGCCGAGGTCTGGTCGCGCGGTCCGGCGAGGTGCGCGACGGCCCGGCAGCCCCGGTCGACGAGGAGCCGGACGGCCTCGCGCGCCCCGCCGCGGTTGTCGCAGTCCACGTACGGCAGCTCCGGGCCGATCCCGTCCGTCGGCCGCCCGCCGAGCACCGTCGGGATCTTCGCCCGGCGCAGCACCGCCGCCAGCTCGTCCTCGTCGTGGAGGGAGAAGGCGAGGGCGCCGTCGACGTGGCCGCCGCCGAGATAGCGGGCGATCCGGTCGTGGTCACCCGGCCCCTCCACCCAGAGCAGGACCAACTGCGAGTCGTGGGCGGTGAGTTCGCGGCTGATGCCGCGCACCTGCTCCTGGAAGAAGGGGTCGGAGAAGATCCGGAACTCCGGCTCCGCGATGACCACGGCCACGGCGCCGTTGCGCCGGGTGACCAGGGTGCGGGCCGCGAGGTTCGGCACGTACCCGAGCTCCTCGACCGCCCGCCGCACCTTGTCGACCAGCGGCGGGCGCACCCCCGCGCCGCCGTTGACGACCCGGGAGACCGTGGCCCGCGACACGCCGGCGCGGGCCGCGACGGCCTCCAGGGTGGGACGGGCCCCCGTCGTCTGCTCGGCCACGTCGGCCCCCTTCATCTGCTCCGGTCCGGGGAGCGGGCGGCTGCCCGGACGGACCGCGTGATGTTGCGGGGTCAGGATATCCGTACCGATGACGGGTCTGAGAGCGCTCTCTGGAGTCGTCCGGGTTCAGTCGCGCGCGGGGGCGAACGAGACCATCCGGGGCTGGCGCCGCGCGTCCTCGCCGCTGACGTGCGAGGGCATCGCGAGGATCCGGCCGCCGACGTGGAGGACGCGCCCCCCGCGCGTGGTGTACTCGGCCGCGGCCGCCGCCGCCGGATGGCCCATCAGCACCTTCTCCCTGCCGGCGCCGGCCCGCCCGAGGAGGAACGTCCGGCCGGGCCGGGTCGACGTGGCCGATTCGTACACGACGGTCCCGGAGGCGGAGGGCGAGCCGACCGGCGTCAGGATCTTGTACTCGTCGTCCCGGACGCCCCAGACGAGTGCCCCGGTCGCGAGGTCGTAGGCCCCGACCCGGTCGGTTCCGCCGACGTGGACCAGTCCGTGGGCGACGAGGATGCCCGGGCACGGCTGGAGGCCGGCGCCGATGCCGATGTCGGAGCAGTGCGTGAAGCCCTTGGGGCGGGGGTCGATGGTGCGGCGGAGCTCGCCGCGGGGACCGAGGGCGACGATCCGCCAGTCCTGGGTGAGCCGCTCGTTGTCGATCTGCGTGTACACCACCGGGTCGACGGAGACCACCCGCTCCACCTTCCGGCCGGCCGGCGTCCGGTGGCGCCAGCGCACCGCGCCGGTGCGCGGGTCGAGTTCGCGGAGCTGGGCGTACCCCTTGCGCCGGTCGACGCCGAGCGCGCAGACGGCGCCGACGAGGAGCCGGCCGCCGCCGGCGACGCTGTCGGGGTAGCAGCGGCCCGGGTTCTCGGTCGGGATGTCGAAGAGCCGGGTCCCGTCGGAGACGCGGAACGCGGCGGCCTCCATGCCCTCGGCGACCGCGAGGGTGTCCCCGCTGATCGCGGTGTCGACGAGGAGGGCGGGGGTCTCCCGGTCCGGGTCCCGCAGCAGCTCCTTCTTCCATCCCGCCTTCCCGGTCCGCAGGTCGATCATCTGGAACCGGTCGCAGTGCGCGCCCCGTTGCGCGCCGCTGGTCGCGAGGACGAGGACGATCCGGCCGTCCGGCGTCGGGTTGTCCGGCACCTCGCAGACCGGGGTGGGCAGGGTCAGGTTCCAGACCTCGGCGCCGTCCGAGAGGCGGTAGGCGGTGACCTCGCGGTACAGGGCCTGGACGACGGTGTCGCCGACGATCCAGGGGCCGTCCACGCGGATGTTGCGCCGGGGCAGGTCGGTGCGGTCGTCGGCGATCCAGGCGGTGGCCTCGCCGGGGCGGCGGGCGGCGGCGAGCTCCCGGGCGCCGGGCACGCGGTCCGGCGCGAGGGTGGGGAGGGCGGGACGGGCGGAAGGCGTCCCGGAGGGCGGCGCGGTGGTCTCCCGGGCGGTCGCGGGACGCGCGCGGTCGGTCCCGTACCCGTACCAACCGGCCCCCGCCACCGCGACGACCAGCAGCGCCAGGCCGACGGCGAGCGCGGTCAGGCCGAGGTCGCGCCGGGAGCGGCGTCCCGCCGGGGGCCACGGCGGCGGTGCGTACGACATCGGGACTCCCCCTGTGGGCCACCGGCGGTGCGGAAGTTTTTCTAGAACGAAGTTCTGCTTCGCCCGTAGCATAGCGACGCGGACCGACGACACCGACACGGGGACCGGGGGAGGCGATGGTGCGGGCGGGTGCCGAACGGGACGGCCACGAACGGCTGATGAGGGAAGCGGCGGAACGGGAGGGGCTCGGCGCGCACCGCGGCGGGCACGCGTCGTCCGCCCCCACGCGGAGCCGCGGCGCCCTCGGGGTCGCGGCCGTCCTCGCCGCCGCCGTCGCGGCCTGCCTCGCCACCGGCCACGAGGCGCTCGCGGTCCTCCCCGGCCTCCTCGTCCTCTGCGCCGGCCCGCTCCTCGGCCACCCGGCCTTCGGCGCCCGCACCGGCGACGCGCGCCTGGAGCAGTACGAGAGGGGGCTCGTCGTCCACCTCGGGGGCCGGATCCGGGTGGTCCGGTACGCCGACACGACGGTGCTCGACCGCACGGTCCGCCGCACCCGGCACGGCCGGAGCCTCCCGGTCGCGTACTCCTTCGGCCTCACCGACACCGAGGGCCGCCGCCTCGTCGTCGGCGGCGCCTTCACCGGCGGCGACGTCTGGGGCCCGCTGCTGCGCCACGACGCCGTCCTCGCCCGGCTGCCCGGCGTCCTCGCCCGCCTGGACGCCGGCGAGCGGATCGGGTTCGGCGCCGTGTGGCTCACCGCCACCGGACTCGGCTCCGGCCGCGCCTCCGCCCCCTGGCACCTGATCAGCGGGGTCGAGATCGAGGACGGCACCCTCACCGTCCGGGTCGAGGGCCACCGGAAGCCCCTCGTCGTCGCCTCCGTCCGCCGCACCCCCGACGTCTCCCTGCTCCTCGCCCTCACGGAGACCCTCCGCGCCGCCGGCCCCGGCCCGCGCCCCCGCTGACGAGGCGGTCGTTCACCCGTGGCGGTGGTCGCGGCCCGTACCGGTTCCCCGCCGCCGTCCGCGTGCGGCAGCGTGATCGCCATGAACGTCCGCCGCACCGTGCTGCCGCTGCTCGCCGCCTTCCTCGTCAGCGGCTGCGTCGCCCTCCCGCGTCACGGCGCCGAGCTGCGGCTCGCCGTGAACTGCGCCGGGATCGCCCCCTCCGCCCGCGTCCTGGGCCGCAAGGGACCGCACGACCTCGACCTGTTC
>NZ_JBEZUZ010000111.1:0-9828 GCF_040636735.1 Streptomyces sp. NPDC035033
GGCGAGGAGCGCGGCGGCGGCGCAGGCGGCCCACGGCGCCCGCGCGGCCCCCTCGGCGGCGACCAGGGCGGTGACCGCGTGCTTCGCGGGCGACCCGGTGGTCACCAGGGCGAGCAGCGAGCCCAGGAGCAGGACGGCGAGGGACCAGCCCGGCGCCTTGAGGAACGGCCGGGAGGCGAGCGCGCCGACGGCCGCGCCGGTGAGGGCGCAGGCGGTGGCGGCCAGGACCCCGGCGAGGAGGGCGGCCGGGCCGCTCGTCCCGGTGGTGTCGCCGGTGGCCGTCACCGCGCCGGCCGCCGCCGCGCCCGCCAGGACGGACCAGCCGGTGCCGGTGAGGAGCGCGGCCAGGTGCGCGCGGGACCGGCCGCCGGCCGCGGCGACCACGGCCCGCGCGGCGGCCGGCTCCCGCGTCAGGCAGATCCGCACCGCCCAGGCCGACACCGGCAGCAGCCCGGCCGCCGCGATCCCGAGCGAGCCGTGCACGGGGTCGCCGGGCCGGACGCCGACGGCGACGAGGGCCGCGTACAGGAGCAGCGGGGCGAGCCAGCGCTGCGACCGGAAGAAGAGGGCCGAGTGGTACCGGAGGAGCGCCGTCACCGTGCCTCCCCGGCGGTGTCGGGGGCGGGGACGGGGGCGGCGGCGAGGTCGGTGGTGACCCGGTGGATGTGCCAGGAGGCGTCGAGCAGCGCCCGCAGCAGGGCGTCCGAGTCCGCGCCCCCGACCCGGAAGACCGTGCCCGCGCCGTCCGCGAGCGGCGCCCCGGTCGCCCCGCCGGGCAGGGCGGCGGGCAGCGCCGAGGTCCCGGAGGCGACGATCCGGACCGGGGCGGGGGCCGCCGGACGCGTCTCCGCCCGGACCCGGCCGGACTCCACGCGCAGGACCGTGCCGGCCTCGCCGGCCAGCCGGCGCGGGTCGTGGTCGACGAAGAGGACCGCGGCGCCCGCCGCGACCCGTTCGCGCACCGCCCGGTCGAGCTCGGCGCGGGCGCCGGTGTCGAGGCCCGTCCACGCCTCGTCGAGGACGAGGAGGCCGGGCGCGGCGAGCAGCGCCTGGGCGACGGCCACCTTCTGGGCGGTGCCCTTGGAGAGGCGGGCGAGGGCGGTCCCGGCGTACGCGCCCGCCCCGAACCGCTCCAGCCACTCCCCCGCCCGGGCGCGGGCCGCGCCGGTGCGCAGGCCCTGGAGGCGGCCGAGGTGGACCAGGTGGTCGAGGGCGGTGAACGGCAGGGCCGGCGGGAAGCGTTCGGGGACGTACGCGGTCCGGGCCGGGCGGCCGGTGATCCGGCCCTCGGCGGGCGCGTCGACCCCGGCGACGAGGCGCAGCAGCGTCGACTTCCCGGTGCCGTTGGGGCCGGTGACCCGGACCAGCCGGCCGGCGGGCAGTTCCAGGTCGACGCCCCGCAGCACCCACGGGCCGCGCGGCCCGTACCGGCGCCCGACCCCGGCGAGCCGCACCGGCTCCGCCCCCTCCACCGACATCCTCATGCCGGTGATCCTCGCCCGGCCGGCGCCCCGGCCACAAGGACCGGCCGCGCGCTCCGGTGCCGGCCGGGCCGGTGGCAGACTTGCCGGGTGAGCAGCGACGACACCGATCCCCGCGACGAGAAGCCCCAGTACGTCCTCCCCCTGGTGGTGCGCATCGAACGGGACGCGCCCCCGGCCCGTACCGACGCCCTGGAGACCGCGGCCCGCGCGGTGCTCCGGCTCCTGACCGACGAGCGCGCGGTCGGCGAGGGGGAATGGGCGCGGGCGGTCGCCGACTGGGAGGACGCCCGCATCCGCAAGGTGGTCCGGCGGGCGCGCGGCGCCGAGTGGCGGCGCGCCGCGGCCCTGCCCGGCCTCACCGTGACCGGCGAGGCGGCCGAGGTGCGCGTCTTCCCGCCGGTCCCGCTGGACGGCTGGCCCAAGGAGCTGGCCAAGCTCCAGGTCTCGGGCACCGACCTCGACGACCCGGCCGAGCCCGGCCCCGTCCCCGAGGGGGCGGCCGTGCTCTGGATGAACCCCGGCCTCGCCATGTCAGCCGGCAAGGCGATGGCCCAGGCCGGGCACGGCGCGCAGCTGCTGTGGTGGGCCATGGACGGGGCCGCCCGCACGGCCTGGCGGGAGGCCGGTTTCCCGCTCGCCGTCCGCACCGCGCCGGAGGCCGACTGGCCGGCGCTCGCCACGAGCGGCCTCCCGGTCGTCCGCGACGCCGGCTTCACCGAGATCGCCCCCGGCAGCGCCACGGTGGTCGCGGCGTTCCCGGGGGTGCCCGCGGTCCCGGGCGCCGGGAACCTCAAATGAAGCTCTGAACCTCCTCCCCTCCGGGTTCGACCGGCGCCGCCGGGGTCATCACGTGGATGACTGAGGACCGAAGGAGGGGGACATGACGGAACTCGGCATCGGCATCGGCTGGCGTCCCGAGATCGCGGACGCGGTCGAGGAGCTGCCCGGGGTCGACTGGGTGGAGGTCGTCGCGGAGAACGTGTGCGCCGACCACCTGCCCGAGTCGCTGGCCCGGCTGCGGGCCCGGGGCGTCACGGTCGTGCCGCACGGGGTGTCGCTGGGGCTCGGCGGCGCGGACCGGCCGGACCCGGAGCGGCTGGCCGCGCTGGCGGCGAAGGCGGAGGCGCTGGGGGCGCCGCTCGTCACCGAGCACATCGCGTTCGTCCGGGCCGGCGGGCCGCTGACGGCGACCCCGCGCCTGGAGGCCGGGCACCTGCTGCCGGTCCCGCGCACCCGGGACGCCCTCGACGTGCTCTGCGAGAACGTGCGGATCGCGCAGGAGTCGCTGCCGGTGCCGCTGGCCCTGGAGAACATCGCCGCGCTGTTCTCCTGGCCGGACGAGGAGCTGTCGGAGGGGCGGTTCCTGGCGGAGCTGGTGGAGCGCACGGGGGTACGGCTCCTGATCGACGTCGCCAACCTGCACACCAACCACCGCAACCGGGGCGAGGACCCGGCGCGGGCCCTCGCCGAACTGCCGCTGGAGGCCCTCGCGTACGTCCACGTGGCGGGCGGGGTCGAGCGGGACGGGGTCTGGCACGACACCCACGCGCACCCGGTGCCGGAGCCGGTCCTCGGCATCCTGGCCGACCTGGCCGGCCGGGTCGCCCCGCCGGGGGTGCTCCTGGAGCGGGACGACCTCTTCCCGGCCGCGTCCGAGCTCGCCGCCGAACTCACCGCGATCCGCGCGACGGTGACGGCGGCGCGGCGGCACGCGGCGGACCGGCGGCCCGGCGCCGCCGACGGCGGGCGGCTCGCCGCGCGGCACGGCGTCGGCGCCGCCGCCCTGCGCGCGGGCCACGCCCTCGCGGGCGGCGAGCCCCTCCTCATCGGCGCGGGCGCCCGCGTCTCCGGCGGCCCGATGCCGGCCGCCCGCCCGGGCGCCGCGCCTCCGGAGCCGGCGGCCGTACCGGCGGCCGGAGGGACGGCCGCGGAAGGGGCGGCGGCCGAAGCGGCGGTGGCCGTTCTGGAGCGGGCCGGCGGGGGCGGCCCCGGGGGTCCGGTCGCCGACGCGCGGCGGCAGCGGGTCGGGCTGGCCCAGGCCGCCCTGCTGTCGGCGCTGGTCGCCGGGACCCCCGCGCCCGAGGGGTTCGACGTGCGGCGGCTCGGGGTGCAGGGCCGGGCGCTCGCCGCCAAGCGGGCCTCCGTGGTGGCGCGGATCGCGCCCGAGCTGCCGGAGATCCTCGGCGCGGACTTCCGGCCCGCGTTCCTGGCGTACGCGCGGACCCGGCCCATGCCGGGAAGCTACCGGCGGGACGCGCTCGACTTCGTCGAGGGACTGCTGCTGGCCAGGCGGCCCGAACAGCGGGAGCTGACCCGCTGGTGGCGGGAGCGGGCCGAGGACCGGCCGCCGGGCCCGGGGCTCGTGGCGCGGGCGGCCCGGCGCGTGTTCGGGGGGCGACGATGACCGGCACGGACCTGCTGCTCCTGGCGCTCCACCTGGCCGCCGCCGCCGTGTTCGTCCGGCTGTTCGTGCTGGCCCGCCGCGTGCGGCGCGGCCGTGGCGGACCGCTCCGGGACGTCTACGAGGCCGCGTTCCTCTCCGGCGGTCCGGGCCGGGTCGCCGACACGGTGCTCTCCTCGATGCACCTGGACGGCCGGATCCACATCGGCGGCCCCGGGGTCGTCGCGGTCGTCCACCCGATCGCCCACGACCCGGTGGAGCGGGCGGTGCTCGACGTCCACGCGTCCGCCCCGAGCGGCTCCCTGCGGACGCTGCGCCTCGGGGTGATGACGCATCCGACGGTGCAGCGGATCGGCGACGCGCTCGCCGACCGGGGGCTGGTGAACCTGCCGGGTCCGCGGCGCGCCCTGCGGCGCTGGTGCGTCGGGCTGGCCGTGGGGGCCGTCCTGCTGTTCCCGCTCGGGATCGCGGTCACCGTCGCCGAGTTCGCGGCGGACGGGCCGGGCGTGCCGTTCGTCGCGAAGATCCTGCCGCTCTTCTTCGTCTGCTTCGTCACGGCGCTGGTCTGCGGCACCGGCTACACCCGCCAGACCAGCGCGGCGGGGCTCGCCTCGCTCGCCGCCTTCCGGGGCGCCTACGGGTACGGGGGGCCGAACAACGTCGCCCTCGGCGGCATCCCGGCGCTGCACGACCGGGAGCTGTGGGAGCGGCTGCGGGCCGCGGCCCGGCCCGACCGCCCGGCCCGCGGGAGCCGTTCGGGATCGCGGTACTCCTCCGACACGACCGCCGCCACGGCCGTGGTGGTGTGGTGCGCGGGCGCGGCGACGGGCGGCGACGGCTGGGGCCCGGACTCCGGGCCGAGCGGGCCGTCCTGCTCGTCCTCGTCGTCGTGCGGCTCGTCCTCGTCGTCCTGCGGCTCGTCCTCGTCGTCCTCGTGCGGGGGCGGCGGGGGATCGTCCTGCGGCGGGGGCGGCGGAGGCGGCGGCTTCTGAGCCGGCGCCGCGAGAAGTCCCAGGGGGAGAGAAGGGACGCCGGTGCGGCGCGCTCGCGCGCGCCGCACCCGGTGCCGGACCCGGTGTCGCTGGAGCGGCGGGCCATGGCGCGGCCGCCGTCTGATCTTCCGGGTCGAGGGGCGAACGCCCCGGCGGGGTGCCGGGGCGCCACCAGGTCGTGGGGCCGTCAGGCCAGGCCCGCCACCAGGTCCGCGACGCTCTTGCGGCGGCCGGTGTAGAAGGGGACCTCCTCGCGGACGTGCATGCGGGCCTCGGAGGCGCGCAGGTGCCGCATCAGGTCGACGATGCGGTACAGCTCGTCGGCCTCGAAGGCGAGGATCCACTCGTAGTCGCCGAGCGAGAAGGAGGCGACGGTGTTGGCGCGGACGTCCGGGAAGCCGCGGGCCATCTTGCCGTGGTCGGCGAGCATCCGGCGGCGGTCCTCGTCCGGCAGCAGGTACCAGTCGTAGGAGCGGACGAAGGGGTAGACCGAGACGTAGTCGCGGGGGGTCTCGTCGGCGAGGAAGGCCGGGATGTGCGACTTGTTGAACTCGGCGGGGCGGTGCAGCGCCATGTTCGACCAGACCGGCTCCAGAGCGCGGCCGAGCCGGGTGCGGCGGAAGAGGTTGTACGCCTCCTGGAGCTGGTCGCTCGTCTCGGCGTGCCACCAGATCATGACGTCGGCGTCGGCGCGCAGACCGGAGAGGTCGTACGTGCCCCGGACGGTGACGTCCTCGGCCGCCAGCTTGTCGAACAGCTCCTGGACCTCGTCGGCGTAGCCGGCTCGGTCGGCGGGCAGGACGTCGCGCAGCTTGAACACGGACCACAGGGTGTAGCGGATGACCTCGTTGAGGTCCTTCGCCTTCTTACCGGCGTTCGGGATCTTTTCGGGCGCACTCATACGCCTATTCTCGCCCGTCACGAGGAGTGCCCCGCACCGGGGTGGGCCGTTTCCGACGTGGCGATGATCTCGTCGGCGAGCGCGTCGGCCGCCCGGTGGGCGGAGGCGACGCAGGCGGGGACGCCGACGCCGTCGTAGGCGGCGCCCGCGAGGCGCAGTCCGGGCAGGCCGGCGACGGCCTCGCGGATCCCGGCGACCCGGGCGAGGTGGCCGACGGGGTACTGCGGGAGGCCGCCGGTCCAGCGGGTGACGGTGGTGGCGACGGGCCGGGCGGCGAGGCCGGTGGCGGCGGCGAGGTCCTTGAGGGAGGCGGCGACGAGGTCGGCGTCCTCGCGGCGGAGCTGGTGCTCCTCGCCGTGGCGGCCGACGGAGGTGCGCAGCACGAAGAGGTCGGGGGCGGCCTCGCCGACCCACCGCCACTTCTGCGAGGAGAAGGTGGACGCCTTGATGGTGTGGCCGTCGACGGGCGGGACGAGGAAGCCGGAGCCGGGCAGGTCCGGCAGGTCGGCGCGGCGGAAGGCGAGGGTGACCAGGGCCATGGAGGCGTAGTCGATCCCGTCGAGGAGCGCGGCGGCGGCCGGGGCGTGGGCGCCGAGGAGTCCGGCGGTGACCGGGGCCGGGGTCGCGAGGAGGACGGCGTCGGCGTCGAGGGTCCGGTCCGGGGTCACGACCCGCCAGCCGGCGGGGCCGGTGCGGAGCAGGGCGGTGGCCGGGGTGCCGGTGAGGATCGTGCCGCCGGCGGCGCGGACGGCGTCGGCGACGGCGCCGGGCAGGGTGCCGACGCCGCCGGCGAGGCCGGCGAAGGCCGCTCCGCCGAGGCCGGTGGCGGCGCCCGCGACGTCGGCGGGGACGGCGGCGCCCGCGGCCTGGACGGCGCGGACGGCGGCGGTGAGGGTGGGGTGGCGGCGGGCGGCCTCGAAGAGGGCGGGGACGGCGGCCCGCATCGAGATGCGGTAGGCGTCACCGGCGTAGACCCCGCCGAGGAGGGGTTCGACGAGCCGGTCGACGACCTCGTGGCCCATGCGCTCGGCGACGTACGCGCCGATGGCGGTGTCCTCGCCGAGCTCGGTGGGCGGCAGCTCCAGGTCCCCGCCGATCCGGTCCAGGGCCTCCGGGGAGAGCAGTCCCGCGACGGCGCCGGCGTCCCCGGGGACGCCCATGACGTGGCCCTTGGGCATCGGGACGAGCCGGCCCCGGGACCAGACGGCGGCGGTGGTGGTGGCGGGGGGCTGGAGCCGGTCGCCGAGGCCGACGGCCTCGGCGAGGGCGACGGCCTCGGGGCGGCGGGCGAGCAGGGACTCGGCGCCGAGGTCCACGGGGGCGCCGGCGATCTCCCCGGCGAGCAGCTTGCCGCCGAGCCGGCCGTCGCCCTCCAGGAGGGTGACGCGCGCGCCGGCGGCGAGCAGGCGGAGGGCGGCGGCGAGGCCGGTGATGCCACCGCCGACGACGACGGCGTGGGGGCCGTCCTGGGGTCCCGTGGTGTCCGCGTTCATGGGACCACTCTCTCAAATCGCCTCCGCGCTCCCGTTCCGAGGCCGGACCGTGACCGCATCGCTACCGCGGAGCACGAACCCCGGGCGGGCCCCCTCCGTCCAAGGGGCGTCATTTCTGCGACCCCAGGGGGGGCACGGTGCGTGTTTCGGACAGGACGGGCGGGCGGCGGAGGAGAGCGGGGGCGGCCCTGCTGCTCGCCGCCTCGCTGGCGCTGACGGCGGGCTGCGGCGGGTCGGGCGACTCGGACGCGGCGGGCGGGAAGGCCGCCGCGGCCGACGGGGGCGCGCGGCGGGACGCGACCGCCGGCGGCGCGAGCGGCGCGAAGGGGGAGGCCGCGGAGCCGGCGGCGACGAAGGCGCCGGCCGGCCAGCACGTGATCCGCACGGCCTCCCTCTCGGTGGAGGTCGACCACGTGGCGGAGACCGCCGACCGGGTGCGGGCGGTGGTGGCGGGCGCGGGCGGCCGGGTGGAGTCGGAGACGACCGAGCGCGTCGACGACCGGTACGGCCACGCGGTCATGGTGCTGCGGGTCCCGCAGGACCGCTACGACCGGGTCCTCTCCGACCTGGCCGGCACCGGGAAGCTGCTGTCCCGCACGGCGGAGGCGGAGGACGTCACCGACCAGGTGGTCGACGTGGAGAGCCGGATCGCCACCCAGCGGGCGAGCGTGGCGCGGGTGCGGGCCCTGATGGACCGGGCGGAGCGGCTGACCGACGTGGTGACCCTGGAGGGGGAGCTGAGCCGGCGGCAGGCGGACCTGGAGGCGCTGCTGGCCCGGCAGGCGTCCCTGAAGGAGCGGACCTCGCTGGCGACGATCACGCTGAACCTGAGCGAGAAGGAGCGGGTGACCGCCGGGGACGAGCTGACCGACGACGGCCGCCCGGCCGTCGGCGAGGCCCTCGGAGGCGGCTGGGACGCCCTGGTCGCGGTGGTCGCCTGGACCCTGGTGGTGCTCGCGGCGCTCGCCCCCTGGCTGGCGGTCGCGCTGCCGGCGTACGCGGTGTGGCGGTGGGTGCTCCGCCCGCGGCGCCGGGCCCGCGCCGCCGCCGCGCCCCGGCCGGCGCCCGCCCCCGCCGCCGTGCCGGGGCGGGGGACGCGGACGAACGCGGCCGGTCTTCCGCTGCCCGGCGGAGAGCCGGACGAGGAGGCCCCGGCCCCGTAGCGTGGGCGCATGAGCGAACGACTGGTGATCATCGGGGGCGACGCGGCGGGCATGTCCGCCGCGTCGCAGGCGCGCCGCCTCAAGGGGCCGGAGGAACTGGAGATCACGGCCTTCGAGCGGGGCCGGTTCTCCTCGTACTCGGCCTGCGGCATCCCGTACTGGGTGGGCGGGGACGTGTCGGGCCGCGAGGAGCTGATCGCCCGCTCCCCCGAGGAGCACCGGGCGCGCGGGATCGACCTGCGGACGCGGACCGAGGTGACGGAGATCGACCTCGCCGGCCGACGGGTTCTGGCCAGGGACCTGGAGGCCGGCACGGAGGCGTGGACGGGCTTCGACAAGCTGGTGATCGCGACCGGGGCGCGCCCGGCCCGGCCGCCGCTGCCGGGGATCGGCGCGGAGGGCGTGCACGGGGTGCAGACCCTGGAGGACGGGCAGGCGCTGCTCGACTCGCTGGAGGGGACGCGGGGGCGGCGGGCGGTGGTCGTCGGCGCCGGGTACATCGGCGTGGAGATGGCCGAGGCGCTGCTGAACCGGGGGTACGAGGTGACGGTCCTCAACCGGAGCGAGCAGCCGATGTCCACCCTCGACCCGGACATGGGCCGGCTGGTGCACGCGGCGATGGACGGCCTGGGGATCCGGACGGTCGGCTCGGCGGCGGTGACGGAGATCCTGACCGGTGACGACGGCCGGGTCCGGGCGGTGGCGACGGAGTCGGACGAGTACCCGGCGGACGTGGTGGTGCTCGGTACGGGCGTGGTGCCGGAGACGTCGCTGGCGGAGGCGGCGGGGCTGCCGCTGGGCGCGCACGGCGGGCTGCTGACCGACCCGGCGATGCGGGTGCGGGGGCAGGAGGACGTGTGGGCGGGCGGGGACTGCGTGGAGGTCCTGGACCTGGTGTCGGGCCGGGACCGGCACGTGCCGCTGGGCACCCACGCCAACAAGCAGGGCCAGGTGATCGGCGCGAACGTGGGCGGCGACTACGCGACCTTCCCCGGGGTGGTGGGGACGGCGGTGTCGAAGGTCTGCGACCTGGAGATCGCCCGGACCGGGCTGCGGGAGAAGGACGCCCGGGAGGTGGGGCTGCGGTTCGTGACGGTGACGGTGGAGTCGACGAGCCGGGCGGGCTACTACCCGGGGGCGGCGCCGATGACGGTGAAGATGCTGGCCGAGAAGCGGACCGGGCGGCTGCTCGGGACGCAGATCGTGGGCCGGGAGGGCGCGGCGAAGCGGGTGGACGTCGCGGCGGTGGCGCTGACGGCCCGGATGACGGTGGAGCAGATGACGGCGCTGGACCTGGGGTACGCGCCGCCGTTCTCGCCGGTGTGGGACCCGGTGCTGATCGCGGCCCGCAAGGCGGTGGCGGCGGTGCGGGCGGCGGGCTGAGGGCCCGCCGC
>NZ_JBEZUZ010000111.1:9838-20887 GCF_040636735.1 Streptomyces sp. NPDC035033
TGTGGCGTTGTGGGGGGCGGGTCGGTGGCGCCGCGCCGCGGGCTCGGGGGGGGGGCGCGCCGGGGGCCCGCGGCGGGGGGGGGGGGGGGGGGGGGGGGGGGGGGGGGGGGGCCCCCCCCCCCCCGCCCGCGCCGGGGCGTCAGACCGCCGTGCGCTCGTGGACGTGGGCGACGAGGCGGGTGAGGGCGTCCGGGTCCATCGACGGCATGACGCCGTGGCCCAGGTTGAAGACGTGTCCCTCCAGGTCCTTCGCGGCGGCCAGGACCTCGTCGGTCTTGGCCTCCACGACCTCGGTGGAGGCGAAGAGGACGGCCGGGTCGAGGTTGCCCTGGAGCGCCTTGCCGGGGCCGACGCGGCGGGCGGCCTCGTCGAGCGGGACGCGCCAGTCGACGCCGACGACGTCCGCGCCGGCCTCGCCCATGAGGCCGAGGAGCTCGCCGGTGCCGACGCCGAAGTGGATGCGCGGGACGCCGTGGCCGGCGACCGCCTCGAAGACCTTGGCGGAGGCCGGGAGGACCGAGCGGCGGTAGTCGGCGGGGGCGAGGGCGCCGACCCAGGAGTCGAAGAGCTGGATCGCGGAGGCGCCGGCCTCGATCTGCACCGTCAGGAAGGCGGAGGTGATCTCGGCGAGGCGGTCGAGCAGGTCGGCCCAGAGCTGCGGGTCGCCGTACATGAGCGCCTTGGTGTGCTCGTGGTTGCGGGACGGGCCGCCCTCGACGAGGTAGCTCGCGAGGGTGAAGGGCGCGCCGGCGAAGCCGATGAGCGGGGTGTCGCCGAGCTCCTCGGTGAGCATGCCGATGGCCTCGGTGACGTAGTGGACGTCGTCCGGGGTGAGGTCGCGCAGCCGGTCGAGGTCGGCGCGGGTGCGGATCGGGTCGGCGACGACGGGGCCCACGCCGGGCTTGATGTCGAGGTCGACGCCGATGGCCTTGAGCGGGACGACGATGTCGCTGAAGAAGATCGCCGCGTCGACCTTGTGCCGGCGGACGGGCTGGAGGGTGATCTCCTTGACCAGCTCGGGCCGCATGCAGGACTCCAGCATGGGGATGCCCTCGCGGACCTTCAGGTACTCGGGGAGGGAGCGCCCGGCCTGGCGCATGAACCAGACGGGGGTGTGCGGCACGGGCTCGCGCCGGCACGCCTTGAGGAACGCGGAGTCGTACGTCCGCGACTGCTGCTTCGTCTGCTGGCCCGTCGGGCTGTTCATGGCGCTCACGCCCAAATCTTCGCATGTGGCCGGAAGCGGCTCGTGCCGGACGGGTGTCCCTCCCCGCATGGCGGCCCCGTTCCGCCTACTCTTCCCCGCATGGCTGCGGCTCAGGGACATTTTTCCGATCATTCCGACGGCATGCGAGGGACGGGCGACACGGCGGACAGTACGGCGGGGACCCCGGTGCCGCCGGCGTTCCGGCGGGCGGTGGACGCCCTGCGGACGGCACGGCTGCGGTCCGAGATGGAGGTCGAGCCGACCCGGCCGCCGCAGCGGCTCGCGCCGTACGCGTACGCGGTGGAGGCGGCGGTCGTCGACGACGGGGAGGACCTCGCGGACGGCCGGCTCGTGCTGCTGCACGACCCGGCGGGCCACGAGGCGTGGAAGGGCACCTTCCGGCTGGTGACGCTGGTGCGGGCGGAGCTGGAGCCGGAGATGGCGGCGGACCCGCTGCTGCCGGAGGTGTGCTGGTCGTGGCTGACCGGGGCCCTGGAGGCGCGCGGTCTGGCGTACGGGGAGGCGAGCGGGACGGTGACGATGGCGGGCTCGCACTACTTCGGGGGGCTCGCGGAGCGCCGGCCGGCCACCCAGATCGAGATCCGGGCCTCGTGGACGCCCCGGGAGGGGCTGGGCGGGGTGCCGGACACGGCGGCGCACCTGGCGGCCTGGTCGGACCTGCTGTGCCAGATCGCCGGGCTGCCGCCGGTCCCCGCCGACCCGCCGGGGCCGACGGGGGCGACGGGGACGGGGGCGGGGGTCGTCTCGCTGCCCCAGCGGCGGGGGCCGCAGGGGGCCTGAGGCAGGTCCGGACAGGTGTGCGCGAGGGGCCCTTCGGGGCCCCTTCCGCGTTCGTACGGCGTCCCCCGTGGGGGTGAGGGAGCGGGGGCCGCTCGTAGGATGATCGATCGCTCGTCCGAATTGCCCCAATTGTTACTCACTAAATCGTGATCTTTCCCTAAAGGCGGGCGGCCATGCTGCCGAAGGATTCCATGACCCCTTCAGAGCACGGGTTCGCCCCCGGCTTCTTCCCCGAGCCGGCTCCGTCCCGCCCCTTCCCCCCAGGAGGCCGAGTGTCCGTTCTGCTCGAGCAGCCCGCTAGCCTGGTCGCCTACCGCCCGAACAAGCCGACGGCCATGGTCGTCGTGGCCGACCCGCGCGTCCGCTCCACCGTCACCCGCCACCTGTGGGCGCTCGGCGTGCGGGACGTGATCGAGGCGTCGTCCATCGCGGAGGCCCGTCCCCGCGTCGGCAACCCGCGCGACATCTGCGTGGCCGACGTCCACCTTCCCGACGGCAGCGGCCTCACCCTGCTGTCCGAGACCCGCGCCGCGGGCTGGCCCAACGGCCTGGCCCTCTCGGCCGCCGACGACATCGGCGCGGTGCGCAACGCGCTCGCCGGCGGCGTGAAGGGCTACGTCGTCACCGGCACGCGGACCAACATCGGCCACCCGACGCGTCCCGGCGCCGCGCCCATCGGCGCCGCGGCCGCCCGGCTCGGCCACCGCCGCCCCCCGGGCGCCCCGAGCCACCCGGGCGGCTACCGCGAGCTCTCCGGCCGTGAGGTCGAGGTGCTCCGGCTGGTCGCGGAGGGCCAGTCCAACAAGGCCATCGGCGTCTCCATGGGGCTCTCGGCGCTCACCGTGAAAAGCCACCTCGCCCGGATCGCCCGCAAGCTGGGCACCGGCGACCGGGCCGGCATGGTCGCCGTGGCGCTGCGGACCGGGATCATCCACTGAGGCGGTCCTGACGGGAACGCGACGCCTGCCGACGGAACGTTCCGTCGGCAGGCGCTTGCCGCCGGCGGATACCCTTGACAGGTGACCGACGCCCAAGAGACCGCAGCAGACACCGCACTGCGCACCACCGGGGGCGGCCCCCCGGCCGACGACGTCCTTGCGAATGGGCTTCCGATCCCGTTGCTGGAGCCCCGGGAGGGCATCCCGCCGGTCGTCGCGAGCGAGCAGGCCCTCGCCGAGGTGATCACCGCCTTCGCCGCCGGGCGCGGGCCCGTCGCCGTCGACGCCGAGCGCGCCTCCGGCTACCGCTACGGCCAGCGCGCCTACCTCGTCCAGCTCCGCCGCGAGGGCGCGGGCACCGCGCTCGTCGACCCGGTGGGCTGCCCCGACCTCTCGGAGCTCGGCCGGGCCCTGGACGGCACCGAGTGGATCCTGCACGCCGCCACCCAGGACCTGCCCTGCCTGCGCGACATAGGCATGCGCCCCTCCTCCCTCTTCGACACCGAGCTGGCCGGCCGGCTCGCCGGCTTCCCCCGCGTCGGCCTCGGCGCGATGGTGGAGTCCGTCCTCGGCTACGCCCTGGAGAAGGGCCACTCGGCGGTCGACTGGTCCACCCGCCCGCTCCCCGAGCCCTGGCTGCGCTACGCGGCGCTCGACGTCGAGCTCCTCGCCGACCTGCGCGACGAGCTGGAGAAGGAGCTGGACCGGCAGGGGAAGCTGGAGTGGGCCCGCGAGGAGTTCGAGGCCATCGCCACCGCCCCGCCCGCCCCGCCGCGCAAGGACCCCTGGCGCCGCACCTCCGGCATGCACAAGGTGCGCCGCCGCCGCCAGATGGCGGTCGTACGGGAGCTGTGGACGGCCCGCGACCGGGTCGCCCAGCGCCGGGACGTCTCCCCCGGCAAGGTGCTGAGCGACGCGGCGATCGTCGAGGCCGCGCTCGCCGTCCCGGCGAACGTGGCCGCGCTCACCGCCCTGCCCGGTTTCGGCCACCGGATGGGCCGGCGCCAGCTGGAGCAGTGGCAGGCGGCCGTGGACCGGGCCCGGGCCCTGCCCGAGAACGAGCTCCCGCAGCCCGGCCAGCAGCCGGCCGGCCCTCCCCCGCCGCGCGCCTGGGCCGACAAGGACCCGGCGGCCGCCGCCCGCCTCGCGGCGGCCCGCACCGCCGTCACGGCCCTCGCCGAGGAACTGAACCTGCCGCAGGAGAACCTCATCACCCCGGACACCGTCCGCCGCATCTGCTGGGAGCCGCCCTCCCCCGCGGACCCGGAGCCGGTCGCCGCCGCCCTGACCGCCCACGGCGCCCGCCGCTGGCAGGTGGCCCTGGTCACCCCCCTCCTGGTGAAGGCCCTGGCCGCAAGGGCCTGACCCGGTGCCCCCGCCCCACCCGAGAAGCCCCCGACACCCCCCGGCGCCGGGGGCTTCGGCGTGCCCGCGCCGTGTGACCTTCGCCGCTTGGGCCCCGGGGGGTGGGCAGGGTGGTTACTCGCAAGTAGCATGGGGGAAGCAAGCGCACGCTTACTGGTGCGCCGCAGCAGTGCCGTCCCGCACCTGGAGGAGAGCCATCGTGCCTCGTACCGTCAGGGACGTCGTCTTCGTCGACGGCGTCCGCACCCCGTTCGGCAAGGCGGGCCCGAAGGGCATCTACCACGAGACCCGCGCCGACGACCTCGTCGTGAAGGCCATCCGGGAGCTGCTGCGCCGCAACCCGGCCCTCGACCCGGCGAAGATCGACGAGGTCGCGATCGCCGCGACGACCCAGATCGGCGACCAGGGCCTCACCCTCGGCCGGACCGCCGGCATCCTGGCCGGTCTGCCGCAGTCGGTGCCCGGCTACTCCATCGACCGGATGTGCGCCGGTGCGCTGACCGCCGTCACCTCCGTCGCCGGCTCCATCGCCTTCGGCGCGTACGACGCCGTCATCGCCGGCGGTGTCGAGCACATGGGCCGTCACCCCATGGGCGAGGGTGTCGACCCGAACCCGCGGTTCGTCAGCGAGAAGCTGGTCGACGAGTCCGCCCTCTTCATGGGCATGACCGCCGAGAACCTGCACGACCGCTACCCGCACATCACCAAGCGCCGCGCCGACGAGTACGCCGTGCGCTCGCAGGAGAAGGCCGCCAAGGCGTACGCCGACGGCAAGATCCAGCAGGACCTGGTGCCGGTCTCGGTCCGCCGTACCGACGCCTCCACCGGCGAGACCGGCTGGGGCCTGGTCACCGCCGACGAGCCGATGCGCCCGGGCACCACCCTGGAGTCGCTGGAGGGCCTGAAGACGCCGTTCCGCGTCCACGGCAACGTCACCGCGGGCAACGCGGCCGGCCTGAACGACGGCGCCACCGCCTCGATCATCGCCTCCGAGGAGTTCGCCCGCGAGAACGGCCTCCCGGTCAAGATGCGCCTGGTCTCGTACGCCTTCGCCGGCGTCGAGCCGGAGGTCATGGGCTACGGCCCGATCCCGGCCACCGAGAAGGCCCTGGCCAAGGCCGGTCTGGCGATCGGCGACATCGACCTCTTCGAGATCAACGAGGCGTTCGCCGTCCAGGTCCTCGCCTTCCTCGACCACTACGGCATCGCCGACGACGACGCGCGCGTCAACCAGTACGGCGGCGCCATCGCCTTCGGCCACCCGCTGGCCTCCTCCGGCGTCCGTCTGATGACGCAGCTGGCCCGCCAGTTCGAGGAGCAGCCGGAGGTCCGTTACGGCCTCACCACCATGTGCGTCGGCTTCGGCATGGGCGCGACGGTCATCTGGGAGAACCCCCACTGGGAGGGCAAGTGAGCACCACCGCCGAGCTTCTGAAGGGCGCCGCCGCGCTCTTCCCGGACGAGGTCGTCACCCAGGCCCACGTACGGCACTTCGAACTCCCGGCCAACGCCGGCCGGTTCGCGCTGATCACCCTGGACAACGGCTTCGACCACACCAAGCCGACCACCTTCGGCCCGCAGTCGCTGGCCAACCTGAACACGGCGATCGACCAGGTCGAGGCCGAGGCCGCCAACGGCGAGATCGTCGGCGTCGGCATCACCGGCAAGCCGTTCATCTTCGCGGTCGGCGCCGACCTCAAGGGCGTCGAGCTGCTGAAGCAGCACGACGAGGCGCTCGCCATCGGCAAGGGCGGCCACGACGTCTTCAAGCGCCTCTCCGCGCTCGCCGTGCCGACCTTCGCGTACTACAACGGCGCGGCCATGGGCGGCGGCGTCGAGGTCGGCCTGCACTGCACCTACCGCACCGTGTCGAAGGCCCTCCCGGCCTTCTCGCTCCCCGAGGTCTTCCTCGGCCTGGTGCCCGGCTGGGGCGGCTGCGCGATCCTCCCGAACCTGATCGGCGCCGAGAAGGCCGTCCAGGTCATCATCGAGAACTCGCTCAACCAGAACCGGCAGCTCAAGGGCAAGCAGGTCTTCGAGCTCGGCATCGCCGACGCGATCTTCGAGGGCGCCGACTTCCTGGAGCGGTCGCTCGTCTGGACCGCCGGCGTCCTCCAGGGCACCGTCACGGTCGAGCGTCCGGAGATCGACCGGGGCGAGGGCTGGGACGCCGCCGTCGCCAAGGGCCGCGCGATCGCCGACTCCAAGGTGCACGGCGCCGCCCCGGCCGCCTACCGCGCCCTCGACATCATCGAGGCCGCCAAGGACGGCGACCTCCAGAAGGGCTTCGACGCCGAGGACCAGGCCCTCGCGGACCTGATCATGGGCGGCGAGCTCCGCTCCGGCATCTACGCCTTCAACCTGGTGCAGAAGCGCGGCAAGCGCCCCGCCGGCGCCCCGGACAAGTCCCTGGCGCGCCCGGTCACCAAGGTCGGCGTCGTCGGCGCCGGTCTGATGGCCTCCCAGCTCGCCCTGCTCTTCCTGCGCCGCCTGGAGGTGCCGGTCGTCCTGACCGACATCGACCAGGAGCGCGTCGACAAGGGCGTGGGCTACGTCCACGGCGAGATCGAGAAGCTGCTCGGCAAGGGCCGGATCAACCAGGACAAGGCCAACCGCCTCAAGGGCCTGGTCTCCGGCGTCCTCGACAAGGCCGAGGGCTTCGCGGACGCGGACTTCATCATCGAGGCCGTGTTCGAGGAGATGTCCGTCAAGCAGAAGGTGTTCGCGGAGGTCGAGGCGGTCGCCCCGGCGCACGCGATCCTCGCCACCAACACCTCCTCGCTGTCGGTCTCCGAGATGGCCTCGAAGCTCCAGCACCCGGAGCGCGTGGTCGGCTTCCACTTCTTCAACCCGGTCGCCGTCCTGCCGCTGCTGGAGATCGTCAAGGGCGAGCGGACCGACGACGCCTCCCTCGCCACCGCCTTCGGCGTGGCGAAGAAGCTGAAGAAGACCGCGGTCCTCACCAAGGACGCCCCGGCGTTCGTCGTGAACCGCATCCTCACCCGCTTCATGGGCGAGATCCAGAACGTCATCGACGAGGGCACCCCCGTCGAGACGGCCGAGAAGGCCGTCGAGCCGCTCGGCCTGCCGATGTCCCCGCTGGTCCTCCTGGAGCTCGTCGGCCCGGCCATCGGCCTGCACGTCTCCGAGACCCTGAACCGCGCCTTCCCGGAGCGCTTCACGGTCTCCCCCAACCTGAAGGCCGTCGTCGAGGCCGGCAAGCGCGGCTTCTACGTCTACAAGCCGGAGAACGGCTTCAAGCCGGAGCTCGACCCCGAGGTCGCCGCGCTGCTGAAGCAGGGCGACACCGTCCTCACCGAGCAGCAGGTCCGCGACCGCGTCCTCGACGCGGTGGCGCAGGAGATCGGCCTCATGCTGGAGGAGGGTGTCGTCGCCGAGGCGCAGGACATCGACCTCTGCCTGATCACCGGTGCCGGCTGGCCCTTCCACCTGGGCGGCATCACGCCGTACCTGGACCGCGAGGGCGTCTCCGAGCGCGTCAACGGCAAGCGTTTCCTGGCGCAGGGCGTGGCGAGCGTCCCGGCGTAAGCGGTAGCGCGTACGGGGAAGGGGCCGGTGGCATCAGCCACCGGCCCCTTCCGCCGTTCCCCGCCGCGGGACTACCAGCGGCCGTCGAAGGGGTAGTGGTCGCACTTCTCGCCGCAGCGCTCGCGGGCCGCGACGGAGGTGCGCAGGAAGCTGTCCTCCGGCACGCCGAGCACCTTGATCTCGACCGGGGTGGCGGCGGAGTGCAGGGCGCTGAAGATCGACACGAACTCGACGCGGTGGGTGCCGGGGCGCCAGCTGTGCGGGTGGCGCATGCTCCAGGTGCCGTCCTCGGCGACGGCGGCCTCGCCGATGAGCCGCTCGCCCTCCAGGGCCATCACCTTGGTGACGCCGGGGGCGGCGGTGCCGGTGAAGCGGGGGCGCGGGTTGACCCAGGCCCCGCTCTTCGGGGCGGTGACGACGGGCGGGGCGACGTGGTCGCGGACCTCGAAGCGGAGCGAGGCGATCGGGGTGACCCCGCCGGCGCGGGCGATGCCGACGGCCTGCACGGTGTGCTCGCCGGCCGGCCAGACCACGGTGCGGCGCCACAGGAAGCGGCCCTGCTCGTTGACGGCGGTGCCGCCGAGGTAGTGGCCCTGGGCGAAGAAGAGCAGGTAGCCGGTGTCGGGGCCGGCGGTGCCGGCGAACTTCTGGAGGCCGCTGACCGCGCGGTCGGGGGCCGGGGAGGTGAAGACGGGGGCGGTGCCGACCCGGTCGGTGGCGTAGAGCGCGCTCTCGGGGCTCACCACGGTGAACTCGGGTGCGGGCGGCGGGTATTCGCCGGGGACGAGGGTGGCGGGGTCGACGGTGCCGGCCGGGATGTCCGGGTGGTTCTCCAGGGCGGCGGCGAGGATCCGGGCCACCTCGCGGGCGCCGGCGTGGTTGAAGTGGGTGGAGTCGATCATGCCGTCGGGGTGGAGCGGGTGCTCGCCGGCGTCGACCCAGCGGTAGTACTGCTTGGCGCGGGCGGGGCCGAGCTCCTGGAGCAGTCGGCCGGTGTGGGCGTTCATGTCGACGAAGACGGCGCCGGTCTCGGCGGCGGCCTCACGGGTGACCTCGGGGTAGCCGTCGCGGGTGTCGGAGACCTGGCCGTGGACGTCGAAGGCGCAGCGCGAGCAGGGGGTGAGGAGGACCGGGATCGCCCCCTGGGCGCGGATGCCCGCCACGTACAGGGTGAGGAACTCCTTGAACTCCCGCTTGCCGTGGTAGCGGAGGGGGACGTTGATGCGCTGCTCGACGCCGCCGAAGTCGAGGGCGACGATGTCGCCGGGTTCGAGCAGGTTGAGCAGGGTGGCGAAGCGGTCCGTGTAGTAGGTGCGGGCCGTCATGGCGTCGCGGGCGAAGTTCCGCACCTCCCAGCCGGGGGCGAGGAACTCGGCCATGTACTGGCCCCAGCCGGCGATGGGGCCTTCGGCGGCCTTGCGGGACTTGGCGACGGACGCGCCGAGGATGCAGAGCTTGGGCATGGCGGCCTCCGGTTCACAGGGGCCAGGCGGGGAGCCGCCCGGCGTGGAAGCGTTCGTTGCGCGGCGAACCGGTCTCGAACTGGCTGGCGATGGGGAAGTAGCTGGGCAGGAAGGCCGCGAGGGTGGCGTCCTGCTCGTCCTCCGACACGTCCCCGTCGTGGAAGTCGTTGAGGCAGAAGACGTCGTGCGGGCGGGTGGCGAGCAGGCCGTTGAGCTTCTTGACCTGCTCGCTGAGGCCGACGTTGACGAAGCCGGAGGAGATCCGGCCGGGCACGCTGCGGCCGGTGTGGTAGCCGAAGTAGTGGTGGAGCGAGGAGGCCACGGAGACGTCGGAGGGGTCGCGCAGCCGGTTGCGGGCGGTGCGGCGCAGGGCCTCGGGGAAGTGGGTCTCCAGGTCGGCCATGACGCTGCGGCGCAGCGGGTGCGGGGCGTGGATGAAGGAGTTGACCAGGGTCTGGCCGAACATGCCGCTGATGAGGGCGCGGTTGTTCTTGGCGGCGATCCGGCTGAACTCGTCGCCCTCCAGGGCCGGTCCCATGGGGATGGCGTTGGAGGACATGAAGTGCTTGGCGGCGCCGTTGCCGAGGAAGAAGAGCGAGGGCTGGATCGGGCGGGCGGCGAACACGTCGTCGTTGAAGTAGAGGAAGTGCTCGGCGAGGCCGTCGATGTGGTGCAGCCGGCTCTCGATGGCGTGCGAGTTGTAGGTGGGCAGGGCGCCCTCGTCGCCGAAGATCTCGGTGTGGTCGACGACCCGGACGCGGGGGTGGCGGGTGTCCAGCCACGGCGGCACCTGCCGGTCGGTGACCAGGTAGACGTTCCGGATCCAGGGGGCGTACATGTCGAGGGAGCGCAGCGAGTAGCGCAGTTCGTCGCGGTTGCGGAAGCGGGCGGCGCTGGTGGCGGCGTCCTCCGTGACCACGCCCATGGAGGCGAGGACCGCGTTCTTGCGCTCCAGCCAGTCCACGTCGGAGCCGTCGACCCAGGTGTAGACGGCGTCGATCGGGAAGGGCACGTCGTGGTGGAGGGTGTGGGTGTACGGCTCCACCGTCGGGTAGGCGCGCCCGCCGAGGACGGCCGGCGCCCGGCGCATCGAGGCGCGGGGCACCCGCTGGCCGATGAGGGTGCGGCGCGGGGAGAGGAAGAAGTCCGGCTCCTCCTCGTCGTGGTACCAGAAGGAGATCAGGCAGCCGTAGGTGGCGCCGAGGCGGAGGGTGCCGGTGGCGGAGACGACGGGGGCGTAGACGCGGACGCCGGAGCACTCGGTGTGCACGTGGTCGGCGGCCCGCTGGGCCAGGGTGGTGACCATCGTGGTGTCGGCGTCGTTGAGGAGGCCCACGTAGACCGGGCCGTCGGGGAAGCGGTCGGCGAGGGCCTTGAGGACGGCGCCCCGGTAGTCGGCGTGGACGGCCACGCTGTGCCGGATCTTGGTGTCCCGGACCAGGAAGTAGGGGACGCCGGCGGCCTCCAGGGCGTCGGCGGCGAGCGCCAGGTTGGCCTGGGCGATGTCGAAGGGCGATTCGGCGTCGATGACCCGGCAGACCTGGCCGCCGTCGCGGACGAGGGTGCGGTCGCGCTCCAGCAGCCGTTCCTCGGCCGCCTTGAAGGCGCGGTCGCGGGCGGTGCCCTGGGGGACGGCGGAAGCAGTGATCCGCTGGGTGAAGCAGGCGGGCGAACTCGACGGACCGATCCTGTGGATAGCCCAGACCGAGGAGCTGTGCGAGCAGGC
>NZ_JBEZUZ010000112.1:0-20506 GCF_040636735.1 Streptomyces sp. NPDC035033
ACGCCCGGTTACATTCCGAACCCGGAAGCTAAGCCTTTCAGCGCCGATGGTACTGCAGGGGGGACCCTGTGGGAGAGTAGGACACCGCCGAACAACCCGCCCTTTTAGCTCAGTCGGCAGAGCGTCTCCATGGTAAGGAGAAGGTCAACGGTTCGATTCCGTTAAAGGGCTCAGAGAAAAGGTCCCCGCCAGTTGGCGGGGGCCTTTTTGCGTTTCCGGGGAACTGGTGCGGAAGAAAGGGCGGCGCCTTCGGCCGGGCGCCGCCCTTTCCTCTTTCCGGGGTCTTCGGGGTCAGTTGGGGTCCGGTTCCTGGAGGCGCAGGGTCAGGATGGCCATGTCGTCCGAGGCGGGGGCGTGGGCGAAGCGTTCCACGGTGCGGAGGATGCGGCCGCCCACCGCGCCGGCCGTCAGGCCCGTACAGCCCTTGAGGGCTTCGGCGAGGCCGTCGTCGCCCAGCATGCGGGTGCCCTCGCGGCGCTCGGTGACGCCGTCCGTGACGCAGAGGAGGACGTCGCCGGGGTCGAGCGTGAAGGTCTCCTCGTACAGCTCCAGGTCCTCCATCACGCCCAGCAGGGGCTGGGGTTCGGCGGCCGGGGTGACCGTGCCGTCGGGGCGGAGGCGCAGCGGGAGCGGGTGGCCGGCGCAGACGACCTTCAGGGCCGCCGAGCCGTCGGGCTGCGGGCGGAGCTCGCCGTACAGCAGGGTCAGGAAGCGGCTGCGGGCGCCCTCGTCGAGGATGGCTGCGTTCAGGCGCTCCAGGACCGCCGGGCCGCCGAAGCCCTCGCGGGCCAGGAGGCGCAGGGCGTGCCGGGCGAGGCCCGTGACGGCCGCGGCCTCCGGGCCCGTGCCGCAGACGTCGCCGATGGCGAAGCCGTAGACGTCCTCCCTGATGGGGAAGACGTCATAGAAGTCGCCGCCGACCTCGTTGCCCTCGCCGGCCGCGCGGTAGATGACGTCCACCTCGACGCCGGGGATCTTCGGGAGGTCCGGGGGGAGGAGGCTGCGCTGGAGGGACTGGCTGATGGCGTTGCGCTCCGAGTACAGGCGCGCGTTGTCCAGGGCCAGGGCCGCCCGGCGGGAGAGGTCCTCGGCGAGCTCCAGGATCTCCTGGCGGAAGTGGTCCTCCGCCGGGCGGCCCAGGGTGAGCATGCCGATCACGCGGTTGCGGGCGACCAGGGGCAGGACGACGGTCTCGCCGGCGACCGTGCCGGCTGTGGCCAGGGTGGTGTCGATGCCGGAGGAGAGCGGGCTGCCCAGGTGCTCCAGCTCGCGGGCCGAGGCGGCCAGCGCGGCCCGGTGGGCGGCGTCGCCCGGGGCCGTCCAGAGCCGGGCGCCGGGCGACGGCACAGGGTCGGGCGGGGCGATGGAGCCCAGGAGGGCCTTCAGGCCGTCGATGCGGTCCTCGTCCTCGTGGAGCACGTACGAGAGGTACGGGTCCGAGGTCGGGTCGGCGATCGTGTAGACCGCGCACCAGGTGGCCAGGGTGGGGACCGTCATCTGGGCCATCAGGGCCAGGGTCTGGTCGCGGTCGAGGGTGCCGGCCAGCAGGTCGGAGGCCTCGACGAGGAAGCTGAGGGAGCCGCGGCGGAGGCGTTCGAGCTCGCCGAGACGGGCCGACTCGACGGCCAGGGCGATGCGGTCGGCGGCGAACTGGAGGCGCAGCGCCTCCTCGTTCGAATAGCGGTTCGCGGCCTCGGCGGCGACGCCCAGGGAGCCGGTCAGACGGCCCTCGACCTTCAGGGGGACCGTGACCACCGAGCGCATGCCGGTGCCCTCCAGGAGGGGCACGGCGCCGGGGACGGCGGACAGGTCCTCGTGGACGGCGGGCATGCGGGCAGAGCCGTAACGGCTGGCGCCGGTCTCCACGGGCACACGCGCGAAGCGCTGGCGGGCCGCCGGGAGGCCGGTCGTCGCCCGCACCTCCAGCTCGGTCTCGTCGTCGGTGGCGAGGAGGAGGAAGGCGGCGTCGCCGTCGAGCATGTCCCGGGCCCGCTCGACCGTGCGCTGGAGCAGGCCGTCCAGGTCGTCGGGGGCGGGGGAGCCGATGAAGACCTCGAAGGGGTCCGTGGCACGGCTCTCCGCGCCGGGGTCGGCGGCGGGGCGCTGCGGGGTCTGGAGGACCGCGCGCTCCTCCTCCCGCACCAGCAGACAGACCGTGGAGGGCTCGCCCTCGGCGTCCCGGACGCGCAGGTGGGAGGCGTACACCGGGATGACGCGGCCGTCGGCGCGGCGGAGGCCGTAGCTGCCCTCCCAGCGGGAGAGGCGGAGGGCCTCGGCGAGGCCGGTGCCGATGCCGGGGGTGTGCGGCCAGGCGGCGAGGTCGCCGAGCGGCTTGCCGGTGACCTGCTCGGAGGGGTAGCCGAAGAGTTCCTCGGCGTCCTCGTTCCAGGAGGTGATGGCGCCGCCCCGGTCGATCTGGACGACGGCGACGCGGACCCGGCTGTCGGCGGCGGGGAGGAGGGCGTCGGGCAGGACCGGGCCGGCGGAACGGGTGCCGACGGGGCGCTGCGGGAGGTCCAGGTGGAACCAGACGTGCTTCCGGGTGGGGGAGTAGTCGACGCCCCAGCGGTCGGCGAGGGCGGCGCACAGGAGCAGGCCGCGGCCGTTCTCCCGGTCCGGGCTCGCCATGCTGCGGCCGCTCTGGACGGGGATCTCGCGCTCCGGGTAGCGGTCGGCGACCTCCACGCGGACACTGTCCTCGGAGCGCAGGCACAGCACGTCGGCGGCGGTGCCGGCGTGCACCACGGCGTTGGTGACCAGCTCGCTGGTGAGGACGACGGCGTCGTCGACCAGCTCGGGGTGGCCCCAGCCCTGGAGGGTGTCCCGGACGAAGGCCCGGGCGGCGGCGACGGACCGTCCCACGGGCTCGAAGGTGGCAGTCGCCCGCGCGGTGATCACAGCACTCCTCGTACGCGTCTCGACGCCCGGCTCTGCCATGCTCGGTCTGCCCCTCCCGCTGCCCGGTGGTCGTACGCGTTCCACACCGCCCCCGCCGGGCGGACGGGACGGCTGGACAGCCGGATGCCAGGTTACTTACCTTCGCCGTCCCCGCGGATGCCGGTCTCCGCTGTTTCCGCCCTCCAGGGGTGGGGACGTTGTGCGAAGCTGCCGAACTGTTATCGCCTGGTTCGGTCGCGGTGAAACACTGGGAATGCTTCGGCGGGAGCCGGAGCGGAACGGTCGAACCCCTTTCGGGAGGGACACGGTGGAGTCTGGCACGGCGGCGCGGCGCGGCGGCGGCAGCGGCACGCGCGCGAGGGGCGGGCGTTCCCGTGGGGGGACGGTGCAGGTGGACGCGGCCGCGCTGGAGCGGTTGCTGTCCGCGCTGGTGTCGATGCGCGACGGAAACCTGCGGCGGCGGCTGACCGTCTCCGGCGACGGGGTGATGGCCGAGATCGCGGCCGTCTTCAACGAGGTCGCGGACCGGCAGATGCACGTCACCGGGGAGCTGTCCCGGGTGCGGCGGGTGGTCGGCCGCGAGGGCAAGCTGTCCGAGCGGCTCGAGGCCGGGACGACCGAGGGCGCGTGGGCGGCGGCGATCGAGGCGGCGAACGCGCTCGTCGACGACCTGGCGCGGCCGGTGTCCGAGGTGAGCCGAGTGCTGACGGCGGTCGCCGAGGGCGACCTGGAACAGCGGATGGACTTGCGTTCGGAGGGGTCGGACGGGACGGTGCGGCCGCTGCGCGGCGAGTTCCTGAAGGTGGCGCGTACCGTCAACCACCTGGTGGACCAGCTGTCGGTCTTCGCGTCCGAGGTGACGCGGGTGGCCGTCGAGGTCGGCACCGAGGGCATCCTCGGCGGGCAGGCGCACGTACGGGGCGTGTCCGGGTCGTGGAAGGACCTGACCGACTCCGTCAACACGATGGCGAACCGGCTGACGGCGCAGGTGCGGGACATCGCGCTGGTGACGAAGGCGGTCGCCAACGGCGACCTGTCGCAGAAGGTCACGGCGAACGTGGCCGGCGAGATGCTGGAGCTGAAGAACACCGTCAACCGGATGGTGGACCAGCTGTCGTCGTTCTCGTCCGAGGTGACCCGGGTCGCCCGCGAGGTGGGCACCGAGGGCGAGCTCGGCGGGCAGGCCGAGGTGGACGGGGTCGCCGGGGTGTGGAAGGACCTCACCGACTCCGTCAACACGATGGCGGGAAACCTCACCAATCAGGTGAGAGGGATCGCCGAGGTGACGACGGCGGTCGCCAACGGCGACCTGTCGCAGAAGGTCACCGTGAGCGCGCGCGGCGAGATCGCCCAACTCGCCGACACCATCAACCAGATGACGGAGACCCTGCGGACCTTCGCCGACGAGGTGACCCGGGTCTCCGGGGAGGTCGGCGCGCAGGGCCTGCTCGGCGGTCAGGCGCAGGTGCCGGGCGCGGCCGGCACGTGGAAGGACCTCACCGACTCGGTCAACACCGTCTTCCGGAACATCACCACGCAGGTGCGGGACATCGCGCAGGTGACGACGGCGGTGGCCAACGGTGACCTGTCGCAGAAGGTCACGGTGGACGTGGCCGGCGAGATGCTGGAGCTGAAGAACACCGTCAACACGATGGTGGACCAGCTCTCCGCCTTCGGTTCCGAGGTGACCCGGGTGGCCCGGGAGGTCGGCGTCGAGGGCCGGCTCGGCGGTCAGGCGGAGGTGCCGGGCGCGGCCGGTACCTGGAAGGACCTCACCGACTCGGTGAACACGGCCTTCCGCAACCTCACCGGGCAGGTGCGGGACATCGCGCAGGTGACGACGGCGGTGGCCAACGGTGACCTGTCGCAGAAGGTCACGGTGGACGTGGCCGGCGAGATGCTGGAGCTGAAGAACACCGTCAACACGATGGTGTCGCAGCTGTCGTCCTTCGCCGACCAGGTCACGCGGATGGCCCGGGACGTGGGCACCGAGGGCCGGCTGGGCGGTCAGGCGCGGGTGGACGGCGTCTCCGGCCGCTGGCGCGAGCTGACCGACTCGGTGAACTTCATGGCCGGGAACCTCACCTCGCAGGTGCGGCAGATCGCGCAGGTGACGACGGCCGTGGCGCGCGGTGACCTGTCGCAGAAGATCGACGTGGACGCGCGCGGCGAGATCCTGGAGCTGAAGAACACCATCAACACGATGGTCGACCAGCTCTCCGCCTTCGCCGACCAGGTGACCCGGGTCGCCCGCGAGGTCGGCACCGACGGGCGCCTCGGCGGTCAGGCGCAGGTGCCGGGCGTCGCCGGCGTGTGGCGGGACCTCACCGACTCGGTGAACGGCATGGCCGGGAACCTGACGGCGCAGGTGCGCAACATCGCGCAGGTCGCCACCGCGGTCGCCCGCGGCGACCTGTCGCAGAAGATCGACGTGGACGCGCGTGGCGAGATCCTGGAGCTGAAGAACACCCTCAACACGATGGTGGACCAGCTCTCCAACTTCGCCGAGCAAGTGACCCGGGTGGCCCGCGAGGTGGGCACCGAGGGCATCCTGGGCGGTCAGGCCGAGGTGCAGGGGGTCTCCGGCACCTGGAAGGACCTGACCCAGTCGGTGAACTTCATGGCGAACAACCTGACCTTCCAGGTCCGGAACATCGCCGAGGTCACCACCGCGGTCGCCCGCGGCGACCTGTCGAAGAAGATCACCGTCGACGCCAAGGGCGAGATCCTGGAGCTCGTCACCACCGTCAACACGATGGTGGACCAGCTGTCGAACTTCGCCGACGAGGTGACCCGGGTGGCCCGCGAGGTGGGCACCGAGGGCATCCTCGGCGGCCAGGCCCGGGTGCGCGGCGTCACCGGCATCTGGAAGGACCTCAGCGACAACGTCAACCTGATGGCCAACAACCTGACCAGCCAGGTGCGGAACATCGCCCGGGTGTCGTCGGCGGTCGCCAACGGCGACCTGACGAAGAAGGTCACGGTCGAGGCCCGCGGCGAGGTCGCCGAACTCGCCGACACCGTCAACACGATGGTGACGACGCTGTCCTCGTTCGCCGACGAGGTGACCCGGGTGGCCCGCGAGGTGGGCACCGACGGCATCCTCGGCGGCCAGGCCCGGGTGCCCGGCGGATCGGGCACCTGGAAGGACCTCACCGACTCGGTGAACGGCATGGCCGACAACCTCACCGGCCAGGTGCGGCAGATCGCCGCCGTCACCACCGCCATCGCCAAGGGCGACCTCACCAAGAAGATCGACATCGACGCCCGGGGCGAGATCCAGGAGCTGAAGAACACCATCAACACGATGGTCGACCAGCTCTCCAACTTCGCCGAGGAGGTCACCCGGGTCGCCCGGGAGGTGGGCACCGACGGGCAGCTCGGCGGCCAGGCCCGGGTCCGCGACGTGGAGGGCACCTGGAGCGACCTCACCGAGTCCGTGAACGAGATGGCCGGGAACCTCACTCGGCAGGTGCGGGCCATCGCGGCCGTCGCCACCGCGGTGACCCGCGGCGACCTCAACGTCAAGATCGACGGCGTGGACGCGGCCGGTGAGATCCAGGCGCTGCAGGACAACATCAACACGATGATCGCCAACCTGCGCGACACCACCCTCGCCAACGACGAGCAGGACTGGCTGAAGTCCAACCTGGCCCGCATCTCCGGCCTGATGCAGGGCCGCCGGGACCTCGACGACGTCGCCTCGCTCATCATGAGCGAGCTGACGCCGGTCGTCTCCGCCCAGCACGGCGCCTTCTTCGTGGCGACGCCGATCGGCTCCGCCAACAACGACACCGAACTCGTCGGCGAGGGCGGCGGCTCGTACGAGCTGCGCATGCGCGGGAGCTACGGCTACTCCGCCGGCTCCATGCCGACGTCCTTCCGCCCCGGCGAGACCCTCATCGGGACGGCGGCGGAGGAGAAGCGGACCATCCAGGTCAACGTGCCGCCGGGCTACCTCAAGATCTCGTCCGGGCTCGGCGAGGCCGCGCCCGCCCACGTGATCGTGCTTCCCGTCCTCTTCGAGGGGAAGGTCCTCGGCGTCATCGAGCTGGCCTCCTTCCAGCCGTTCACGCAGATCCAGCGGGACTTCCTCAACCAGATCGCCGAACTGATCGCGACCACGGTCAACACCATCAGCGTCAACACCAAGACCGAGGTGCTGCTCCAGCAGTCGCAGGAGCTGACCGAACAGCTCAAGGAGCGGTCGGCGGAGCTGGAGCACCGGCAGAAGGAGCTGCAGAACTCCAACGCCGAACTGGAGGAGAAGGCCGAGCTGCTGGCCCGGCAGAACCGCGACATCGAGGTGAAGAACACCGAGATCGAGGAGGCCCGGCAGGTCCTGGAGGAGCGCGCCGAACAGCTCGCCGTCTCCATGCGCTACAAGTCGGAGTTCCTCGCCAACATGTCGCACGAGCTGCGCACCCCGCTCAACTCGCTGCTCATCCTGGCCAAGCTGCTCGCGGACAACGCCGAGACCAACCTCACCCCGAAGCAGGTCGAGTTCGCCGAGACCATCCACGGCGCCGGTTCCGACCTGCTCCAGCTCATCAACGACATCCTCGACCTGTCGAAGGTCGAGGCGGGCAAGATGGACGTCTCCCCGACCCGGATCGCGCTCGTCCAGCTCGTCGACTACGTGGAGGCGACCTTCCGGCCGCTCACCGCGGAGAAGGGGCTGGACTTCTCGGTCCGCGTCTCGCCCGAGCTGCCCGCCACCCTCCACACCGACGAGCAGCGGCTCCTCCAGGTGCTGCGCAACCTGCTGTCCAACGCGGTGAAGTTCACCGACTCCGGCGCCGTCGAGCTGGTGATCCGGCCGGCCGGCGCGGACGTGCCGCAGTCCATCAGGGAGCAGCTCCTGGAGGCCGGATCGCTGCGCGACGCCGACGCCGACCTGATCGCCTTCTCGGTGACCGACACCGGCATCGGCATCGCGGCCAGCAAGATGCGGGTCATCTTCGAGGCGTTCAAGCAGGCCGACGGCACCACCAGCCGCAAGTACGGCGGTACGGGCCTCGGTCTGTCGATCAGCCGGGAGATCGCCCGCCTGCTCGGCGGCGAGATCTTCGCGGCGAGCGAGCCCGGCCGCGGCTCCACCTTCACCCTCTACCTGCCGCTGAACCCGACCGAGGTGCCTCCGCACGGGTACGGGCAGGGCGAGACGGGCGATCCGCGGCAGGAGACCGAGGAGGGCGCGGCCGGTCACGCCTTCCCGCACTTCCCGCCCGCTCCCGCGCGCGGCGAGGCCCGCTCGGGCGCCGGGGCGCTGTTCCGGCACCGGCGCAAGGCCGGGGCGCAGGCGGCCGAGACGCCGGAGACGGCCGACGCCGGCGAGGTCCGGGGCGCGGTGCCCGGGCAGCCGGGCCCGCAGGGGCGGCCCGAGCCCGTCGGGGAGGGGGCCGGCACGGAGACGGAGGGCGGCGCGGAGCCGCGCAGGACCTACTCCTTCGCCGGCGAGAAGGTCCTCATCGTCGACGACGACATCCGCAACGTCTTCGCCCTCACCAGCGTCCTGGAGCAGCACGGGCTCGCGGTGCTGTACGCGGAGAACGGACGGGAGGGCATCGAGGTCCTGGAGCAGAACGACGACGTGACGGTCGTCCTGATGGACATCATGATGCCGGAGATGGACGGGTACGCGACGACGACCGCGATCCGGCGGATGCCGCAGTTCGCGGGGCTGCCGATCATCGCGCTCACCGCGAAGGCGATGAAGGGGGACCGGGAGAAGGCGATCGAGTCGGGTGCCTCCGACTACGTCACCAAGCCGGTCGACCCCGACTACCTGCTGACCGTCATGGAGCAGTGGATGCGGGGCGAGTGAACCCGCCGCCGCGGCGTGCCGGGCCCGCGCGGCCCGGCACGCCACGGCGTACCCTCGCCGCCCGCGTGTGAGAGCCTCCGATCCGGGGAACCTTCTCGACCCGCGCCCCGTTTCCGCACTGTGCACAGTGACATCACGGTGACAGGGTGTGGCGATGGGCGGGGTGCGGCTACGATGACCGGCACAAGGACGGACGGCACCAGGAAGCCGTCCTCTGGGGCGGCGCCCGGTGCTTCCCCCGGTTCCGGCAGCGGTACCGGACGCCGGGTCGAGCCGTTGCCGGGACGAGGAGGACGGGGCATGGTGCAGAAGGCCAAGATCCTCCTGGTCGATGACCGGCCGGAGAATCTGCTGGCGCTGGAGGCCATTCTCTCCGCGCTCGATCAGACGCTGGTGCGGGCATCGTCCGGGGAGGAAGCGCTCAAGGCGCTGCTGACGGACGACTTCGCGGTCATCCTGCTCGACGTCCAGATGCCCGGCATGGACGGTTTCGAGACCGCCGCGCACATCAAGCGCCGCGAGCGGACCCGGGACATCCCGATCATCTTCCTCACCGCGATCAACCACGGCCCGCACCACACCTTCCGCGGGTACGCGGCCGGCGCGGTCGACTACATCTCGAAGCCGTTCGACCCGTGGGTGCTGCGCGCCAAGGTCTCCGTCTTCGTCGAGCTGTACATGAAGAACTGCAAGCTGCGCGAGCAGGCCGCGCTGCTGCGGCTGCAGTTGGAGGGCGGCGGCGAGGGCGGCCAGGGCAAGGAGGCCGCCGGTCTGCTCGCCGAGCTGTCCGCCCGGCTCGCCGCCGTGGAGGAGCAGGCCGAGGCGCTGTCCAAGCAGCTCGACGACGAGTCGGCCGACGCGGCCGCCGTCGCGACCGCCGCCCACCTGGAGCGCAAGCTCACCGGGCTGCGGCGGGCGCTGGACGCGCTGGAGCCGGGCACCGGCGGCGCGCCCTCGCTGCCCGCGCAGAGCTGAGACCGCGCAGAGCTGAGACCGGGCAGAGCTGAGACCGGGCGGGGCTGGGACCGCGCGGAGTCGGGACCGGGCGGGGCTGAGGGGACGTCATCCGGTGCCCGTCGCCGGTGACCGGGCGTCAGCTCCGTGACGGGGCAAGGGCGACACGTTCGGGTGAGGCGGACAGCCCGCGCCGCTCCCCGGTAACCTCAGCACCATGGCTTCACGGACGTCCGGCAAGGGTTCACAGAACACCGCGTCATCACGCGCCGGCCGGACGACGGGGGCCGCGAGGAAAGCGGCCGCCAAGTCCACGACGAAGTCCCCGGCGAAGACCTCGGGCAAGCCGCCCGCGAAGAAGGCGCCGGCCAAGAAGGCCGCGCCCGCCAAGCGCGCGCCCGCGAAGAAGACCGCCGCGAAGCGGCCCGCGCCCCGCCCGGCGCCGTCCCCGACCGGGGGCGTGTACAAGGTGGCGCGCGGCGCCGCGCACGGCGTCGGCGCGGTCTTCCGGGGGATAGGACGCGGCGCCAAGGGGCTCGACCCCGCCCACCGCAAGGACGGTCTGGCCCTGCTGCTGCTCGGCGGCGCGCTGATCGTCGCCGCCGGCACCTGGTCCCAGCTGCGCGGCCCGGTCGGCGACCTCGTCGAGCTCCTGGTGACCGGCGCCTTCGGCCGGCTCGACCTGCTGGTGCCGCTGCTGCTCGGCGGGATCGCCTTCCGGCTTTTCTGCTACCCGGAGAAGCCCGAGGCCAACGGCCGGATCGTGATCGGCCTGTCCGCCCTGGTCCTCGGCGTCCTCGGCCAGGTCCACATCGCCTGCGGCTCGCCGGGCCGGGACGCCGGAGCCGAGGCGATACAGGACGCGGGCGGACTGATCGGCTGGGCCGCGTCCCAGCCGCTGGTCTTCACGATGGGGGAGGTCCTGGCCGTCCCCCTGCTGGTGCTGCTCACCCTCTTCGGGCTGCTCGTCGTCACCGCCACCCCGGTCAACGCGATCCCGCAGCGGCTGCGCGCCCTCGGCGTCCGGCTCGGCCTGGTCGAGCCCGTGTACGAGGAGACCGCCGAGGAGTACGCGGCGTACGAGGACGACTGGGAGGAGGCCGCGCCGCCGCGGGCCGCCCGGCCGGCCCGGCGCCGGAGCGGCGGCCCCGCCGACCCGTACGACGTGGACCGGGCCGAGGCGGAGGCGCTGGAGCGGCGCGGCCGCACCGCCCGCCCCCGGACGAAGGCCCCCGACCACGGCCTGGACCCGGTCGACGTGGCCGCCGCCGCGGCCGCCGCCCTCGACGGGGCGGTGCTCAACGGCATGCCGCCGTCGCCGCTGGTCGCCGACCTGACCCGGGACGTCGCCGCCGAGCGGGCCGCGGCCCTGTCCGAAGGGGCCGGGGGCCCGGCGGACGAGGCCACCGGGCCCGTACCGCCCCCGCCGGCGTCGCCGCCGAACGTGCCGCCCGCGCGCGGGGAGAAGCGGCCCGCGGGCGGCTCCGTACCCGATCTGACCAAGCCGGCGCCGGAGCCGACGGACCTGCCGGCGCGGGCCGAGCAGCTCCAGCTCTCCGGCGACATCACCTACGCGCTGCCGTCGCTGGACCTGCTGGAGCGGGGCGGGCCGGGCAAGACCCGGTCCGCGGCCAACGACGCCGTCGTCGACGCGCTGTCGAACGTCTTCACCGAGTTCAAGGTGGACGCGGCCGTCACCGGCTTCACCCGCGGCCCGACGGTCACCCGGTACGAGGTCGAGCTCGGGCCCGCCGTGAAGGTCGAGAAGATCACCGCCCTGACGAAGAACATCGCCTACGCGGTGGCCTCGCCGGACGTGCGGATCATCTCGCCGATCCCCGGCAAGTCCGCCGTCGGCATCGAGATCCCGAACTCCGACCGGGAGATGGTCAACCTCGGCGACGTGCTGCGGCTCGCGGACGCGGCGGGGGACGAGCACCCGATGCTGGTCGCGCTCGGCAAGGACGTCGAGGGCGGCTACGTGATGGCCAACCTGGCGAAGATGCCGCACGTCCTGGTCGCCGGCGCCACCGGCTCCGGAAAGTCCTCGTGCATCAACTGCCTGATCACCTCGATCATGATCCGGGCGACCCCGGAGGACGTCCGGATGGTGCTCGTCGACCCCAAGCGGGTCGAGCTCACCGCCTACGAGGGCATCCCGCACCTGATCACGCCGATCATCACCAACCCCAAGCGGGCCGCCGAGGCCCTCCAGTGGGTGGTGCGCGAGATGGACCTGCGCTACGACGACCTGGCCGCCTTCGGCTTCCGGCACATCGACGACTTCAACCAGGCGATCCGGGACGGCAAGGTGCAGCTGCCGCCCGGCAGCGAGCGCGAGCTCCAGCCGTACCCGTACCTCCTGGTCATCGTCGACGAGCTCGCCGACCTGATGATGGTCGCGCCCCGGGACGTCGAGGACGCCATCGTCCGCATCACCCAGCTGGCCCGCGCGGCCGGCATCCACCTGGTGCTCGCCACCCAGCGGCCCTCGGTGGACGTCGTCACCGGTCTGATCAAGGCGAACGTGCCGTCCCGGCTCGCCTTCGCCACCTCCTCGCTCGCCGACAGCCGGGTCATCCTCGACCAGCCCGGCGCCGAGAAGCTGATCGGCAAGGGCGACGGCCTGTTCCTGCCGATGGGCGCGAACAAGCCGGTCCGCATGCAGGGCGCCTTCGTCACCGAGGCCGAGGTCGCGGCCGTGGTGCAGCACTGCAAGGACCAGATGACGCCGGTCTTCCGGGACGACGTCACCGTCGGCACCAAGCAGAAGAAGGAGATCGACGAGGAGATCGGCGACGACCTGGACCTGCTGTGCCAGGCGGCCGAGCTGGTCGTGTCGACCCAGTTCGGCTCCACCTCGATGCTCCAGCGGAAGCTGCGCGTCGGCTTCGCGAAGGCCGGCCGGCTGATGGACCTCATGGAGTCGCGGAACATCGTGGGGCCGAGCGAGGGGTCCAAGGCGCGGGACGTGCTCGTCAAGCCGGACGAGCTGGACGGGGTGCTCGCGGTCATCCGCGGCGAGTCGGCGGAGTGACCGGGCGGGAGGCGCGGGGCGGGCGGGAGGCGCGGGGCGGTCGGGACGGCGTACCCGTTCGAGACCGGGCCGAGACTCACTCGTAAGGGAACCGGGGGCAACCGTTTCCCCTGGCCGTTCGTCAAGTTGGACGGAAGGACAGAAGGATGACCCATCCTGATGTCCGGTCCTCGCGGCGTACAACCTCTATGGCGTACAAACCGCACCCGCCCGGTTGCCCCACCCTTTCGTACCACCCATAGACTGAACGTCCAGCAGGTGGCTACACGCTCGAAAGGCGCTCTCGTGTCCATCGGCAACTCCCCCGAAGACGACCGGACGTTCCCGTCAGACGACCGGGAACCGATCGGCCGTATCCTCCAGCAGGCCCGCATCGCCGCCGGCCTCAGCGTCGAAGAGGTCAGCGCCTCCACCCGTGTCCGGATCCCGATCGTGCACGGCATCGAGGAGGACGACTTCTCGCGCTGCGGCGGCGACGTCTACGCGCGCGGTCACATCCGGACGCTCGCGCGTGCGGTCGGGCTCGATCCGGCGCCGCTGATCGAGCGGTACGACGCCGACCACGGCGGCCGTCCCTCGCCCACCCCCGCCGCCCCGCTCTTCGAGGCGGAACGTATCCGCCCCGAGCCCAGGCGGCCCAACTGGACCGCGGCCATGGTCGCGGCGATCGTCGCCGTCGTCGGTTTCGTCGGCTTCACGATGTTCAACGGCACCGAGGGCCCGAAGGGGACCACGGCCGCCGAGGGCGGTCCCGCGCCCGCCCCGGAGAAGGCGAGCTCCGCCGCGCCGAAGCCGGTCAAGCCCGCCCCCAAGCCGACCGAGAGCGCCATCGCCGCCGTCCCGGCGGACAAGGTCACCGTCAAGCTCACCGCCGACGGCAAGAGCTGGATCTCGGCCAAGGCCGCCGACGGCAAGATGCTCTTCGACGGCTTCCTCCAGGAAGGCGACACCAAGACCTTCCAGGACGACGAGCAGGTCGACCTCGTCCTCGGCAACGCGGGCGCGATCGAGCTGTACGTGAACGGCAAGAAGGTCTCCGAGAAGTTCGAGGACGGCCAGGTGGAGCGGCTCAGCTACACCAAGGGCGACCCCGAGGCCGGCTGACCCCGGGAGCCGTGCGGCACGTGTGACCTCCGTCGCTCAGGTGAACCCTGAGCGACGGGGTCACGTCCGGGACGAAGTAGTCTTGAGTCCATGCCCGAACGCCGTACCGTCGCCCTTGTCACTCTCGGCTGCGCCCGTAACGAGGTGGACTCGGAGGAGCTCGCAGGCCGCTTGGCAGCGGACGGCTGGGAGCTCGTCGAGAACGCCGAGGAAGCGGACGTCGCCGTCGTCAACACCTGCGGCTTCGTCGAAGCCGCCAAGAAGGACTCCGTCGACGCCCTCCTCGAAGCCAATGATCTGAAGGACCACGGCAGGACCCAGGCCGTCGTCGCCGTCGGCTGCATGGCCGAGCGCTACGGCAAGGAGCTGGCCGACGCCCTCCCCGAGGCCGACGGCGTGCTCGGCTTCGACGACTACGCCGACATCTCCAACCGCCTCCAGACCATCCTCAGCGGCGGCAGCGTCGAGGCGCACGCCCCGCGCGACCGGCGCAAGCTCCTCCCGCTCTCCCCGGTCGACCGGCAGCAAGCGGCCGCCGAGGTCGCCCTCCCGGGCCACGGAGCCGCCGAGGAGCCGCAGAACGTCCCGGGCGACCTGCCCGAGGGCCTCGCGCCCGCCTCGGGCCCCCGCGCCCCGCTCCGCCGCCGCCTCGACCGCAGCCCCGTCGCCTCCGTGAAGCTGGCCTCCGGCTGCGACCGCCGCTGCTCCTTCTGCGCCATCCCGTCCTTCCGCGGCAGCTTCGTCTCCCGCCGCCCCTCGGACGTGCTGAACGAGACCCGCTGGCTCGCCGAGCAGGGCGTCAAGGAGATCATGCTGGTCTCCGAGAACAACACCTCGTACGGCAAGGACCTCGGCGACATCCGCCTGCTGGAGGGCCTGCTGCCCGAGCTCGCCGCCGTCGACGGCATCGAGCGGGTCCGGGTCAGCTACCTCCAGCCGGCCGAGATGCGCCCCGGCCTGATCGACGTGCTCACCTCCACCGACAAGGTCGCGCCCTACTTCGACCTGTCGTTCCAGCACAGCGCCCCGGACGTGCTGCGCGCCATGCGCCGCTTCGGCGACACCGACCGCTTCCTCGACCTGCTCGCGACCATCCGCGAGAAGGCCCCGACGGCCGGCGCCCGCTCCAACTTCATCGTCGGCTTCCCCGGCGAGACCGAGGCCGACTTCGCCGAGCTGGAACGCTTCATCACCCACGCCCGGCTCGACGCCATCGGCGTCTTCGGCTACTCCGACGAGGACGGCACCGAGGCCGCCACGTACGAGCACAAGCTCGACCAGGAGGTCGTGGACGAGCGCCTCGCCCACCTCTCCCGCCTCGCCGAGGAGCTCACCGCGCAGCGCGCCGAGGAGCGGATCGGGGAGATGCTGGAGGTACTGGTGGAGACCGAGGACGAGGAGGACGGCTGGATCGGCCGCGCCGCCCACCAGGCGCCCGAGACGGACGGACAGGTGCTGCTCACCGACGGTGGTGGCGCGGGCCTGGACCTGGCCCCGGGCCGTATGGTCAGGGCGAAGGTCGTGGGCACGGAAGGCGTCGACCTCGTGGCGGAGTACCGCGATCTCCTGGGGAGCGACCCCCAGACCCCCGTTGCCGAGGAGGTGGGCAGATGACCGGAGTCCCGGCATCCGCCACGGGCGGGACCGGAAGGCCGGCGCCCCGCGGCAAGCTGGGCGCGGCGGCCGTGAACCCCGTCAGCGTGTGGAACATCGCCAACATCCTCACCATGATCCGGCTCGTCCTCGTGCCGGCCTTCGTGGTGCTGCTGCTCCAGGACGGCGGGCACGACCCCGTCTGGCGGGCCTGGGCGTGGGCGGCCTTCGCCGTCGCCATGATCACGGACGTCTTCGACGGACATCTGGCCCGGACGTACAACCTGGTCACGGACTTCGGGAAGATCGCCGACCCGATCGCCGACAAGGCGATCATGGCGGCCGGCCTGATCTGCCTCTCCGGCCTCGGTGACCTGCCCTGGTGGGTGACCGGAGTGATCCTGGCGCGCGAGCTGGGGATCACGCTGATGCGCTTCTGGGTGATCCGGCACGGGGTGATCCCGGCCAGCCGGGGCGGCAAGATGAAGACGCTCGCCCAGGGCACGGCGGTCGGCATGTACGTGCTGATGCTCACCGGCCCGCTGGCGACGCTGCGCTTCTGGGTGATGGCGGTGGCCGTCGTGCTGACCGTCGTCACCGGTCTGGATTATGTGCGACAGGCGGTCGTCCTGCGGCGCAAGGGGCTCGCGGCCGAGCGGGCCGCCGCCCGCGCGGAGACCCCGGCGCGATGAGCGGCGTGGCGGCCCGGCTGCTCGCCCTCCTCGCGGAGCGGGGCCACACGCTGGCCGCCGCCGAGTCGCTCACCGGCGGTCTGGTGGCCGCGGAGTTGACAGAGGTGCCCGGAGCCTCCCGGAGTTTCCTCGGCTCCGTCACCGCCTACGCGACCCCCCTCAAGCACGAGCTGCTGGGGGTGGACGCCGGCCTGCTGCGCGAGCGCGGGGCGGTGGATCCGGAGGTCGCGGTGCAGATGGCGCGGGGTGTGCGGGACCGTCTCGGCGCCGACTGGGGGATGGCGACGACCGGGGTCGCGGGGCCCGATCCGCAGGACGGGCAGCCCGTCGGGACCGTCTACGTGGCGGTCGCGGGACCCGCCACGACAGGCGAGGCGGCCGGGAAAGTGGTCTCGTTGAGGTTGAACGGCGATCGCGCGGAAATCCGTAGAGAGAGTGTGCGGAGCGTGCTGGAACTGCTCCACGACGAACTCTCGGGAAATGCGCGGGCACAGGATACGGAACAGAACGGGGGGAATGGATGTTTGCAGCCCTGAGTGAACACGACATCGCTCCCCGCACGGCCGCGGCGCGAGGCGGTACGGTGGGGCGTGAAGGATGCGGCTACGCGGTCCGAGGAGGGAGCCACCGATGATTCTGCTCCGTCGCCTGTTGGGTGACGTGCTGCGTCGGCAGCGCCAGCGCCAGGGCCGTACTCTGCGCGAAGTCTCCTCGTCCGCCCGAGTCTCGCTCGGCTATCTCTCCGAGGTGGAGCGGGGGCAGAAGGAGGCTTCCTCCGAACTGCTCTCCGCGATCTGCGACGCGTTGGACGTACGGATGTCCGAGCTCATGCGCGAAGTGAGCGACGAGCTGTCACTGGCCGAACTGGCCGAGTCGGCGGCTTCGAGCGAACCGGTGCCGTCGCCGGTCCGTCCGATGCTCAATTCGGTGTCGGTGACGTCGGTGGCCGGTGTGCCCACCGAGCGGGTGACCATCAAGGCGCCCGCGGAGGCCGTGGACGTCGTCGCCGCCTGACACCACCGGAACGGGTCGGAGCCCCGGTCGGTCCCCCTCGCGGGGTGCCGCCCGGGGCTCCGTCGTGTGCGGCCGTCCCCGGTGGGCCAGGCATTCGGGCGATTTGTTTGAGATGCCGGATTCCGGACAAGCGTGCCATGGTGGGGGGAACGTACGACTGGTTGGAGATCCCGCATGTCTGTCGTGAAGAGCCCGCTGTCCGAAGCCGACCTCAAGACGGTCGGGGAAGCGCTCCAGGGCGCCCTGGCCGACCTCGTCGACCTGGCGCTGGTCGCCAAGCAGGTGCACTGGAACGTCGTCGGGCCGCGCTTCCGCTCCGTCCACCTGCAGTTGGACGAGGTGGTGGACACCGCCCGGCAGCACTCCGACGTCGTGGCCGAGCGGGCCTCGGCGATCGGGGTCAACCCGGACGGACGCGCGGCCACGGTGGCCGCCACCAGCGCGATCGGCACCGTCCCGGAGGGCTGGATCAAGGACACGGAGGCGGTGCGGACCCTGGTGGACGCGCTCGGGGCCGTCATCACCCGGATGAGGGAACGGGTGGAGGCCACCGCCGACCCGGACCCCGTCAGCCAGGACATCCTCATCGGCCTCACGGCCGACCTGGAGAAGCACGCCTGGATGTTCCAGGCGGAGAGCGCCTAGGCGGCCGGCGCGGTGATACGGACGGCCGGGGGCTCGGTGGCGTGCGGCGCGCGCGGGGAAGCGGGCGCCGGAGGGGCGCCCGGTCACGGGAAGGGCGGGCGGGAGCGCGCCGTCGGCGCGCGGTGCCCCGCGCGCGGGGGCGACCGCCGGATCGTGCGCGGGGCGCGCGCCGGGGCTGACACCGGTGCGCCCTCCCGCAGGGTGATCCCGCCGGTCTAGCGTCGAGCGCAGGAGGCGGCCATGGTACGGCGACGGGTTCCGCTGGTGACGCTCACGCTGATCGCGGTCGGACTGGTGGCCGGGGGGCTCTGGTGGTGGGCGGTGCTGCGCCTGCTGCTGGTTCCGGGGGAGGCCGGACCGGTCGAGGGGGCGGTGGCCGCGGGCGGCTGGGGGCTGAGCCTGCTGCCGGTGCACGTGGCCGCTTCCTCCCGGCCGGCCCTCCTCACCCGGGCCCGCCTCACCAGGGCATGGCGACGCCGCCGTTCGGCCGCAGGATCTGACCCGTCGTGAACGAGGAGGCGTCGCAGGCGAGATGGAGGACCGCGTGCGCGACGTCCTCGGCCTCGCCGACCCGCCGCAGCGGTGAGTGACGGACCATCGCGGCCTCGGCCCGCTCCTGGGCCGCCGGTTCGCGGCGGTCCGTCATGGGGGTGCGCACCCAGCCGGGGGCGACCGCGTTGACCCGGATGCCGTGCGGGCCCGCCTCGACCGCGAGCGTCTTGGTGAGCTGGACGACGGCCGCCTTGGCGACGCTGTAGCAGAGCAGTCCGGGGCTCGCGGTGTCCATGGCGCCCGAGGCCATGGTGACGATCGACCCCGGCGTGCCGGAGGCGATCATCGAGCGGGCCGCCTCCTGGCAGGCGTACAGCACGCCCTTGAAGTTGACGGAGAGGACGCGGTCGAGGTCCTCCTCGCGGGTCTCCAGGACCGTGCCGGTGTGCATGATCCCGGCGACCGCCGCCATCACGTGCAGGGGGCCGGCCGCGTCGACGGCGGCGGCGAGCGCGGACCGGTCGGTCACGTCGAGGGGGTGGACGCGGGCCGTGCCGCCCGCGCGGGTGATCAGGGCGGCCGTCTCCGCCAGGCCCGGCCCGTCGCGGTCGGCCAGGTGCAGGGCCGCGCCGGCCCGGGCCAGGAGGACGGCGCTCGCGCGGCCGATGCCGCTCGCGGCGCCCGTGACGAAGGCGGTGCGGCCGGTGAGGTCGTACACCGAGAGGCTCATGGGGGGACCGTACGACCGGATCTGACGGACCGTCAATCATTGGGAGGGCGGGGACCCGAGGGCTCAGGGCCGGGGCCCCGCTGGCAGGCCGGGCACCAGTACGTGACCCGGTCGCCGAGTTCCGCCTTGCGGACGGGGGCGCCGCAGCGCAGACAGGGTCGCCCCTCGCGGCCGTAGACGTGCAGCGGGGTGCCCGGGCGGCGGACCGTCGTGGTGCGCCGGTCGGGGTGGTCCTTGTTCGCCTCCAGGAGGCGGTGGGCGGTCGCCGCCAGGCGGAGCGGCACGCCGGGGGCCAGCTCGCCGACCGGGAGCCAGGGCGTGACGGCCGCCAGGAAGGCCAGCTCCGACTTGTAGATGTTCCCGATGCCGGCGAGGTTGCGCTGGTCGAGCAGGGCCTCGCCGAGGGTGCGGGCCGGGTCGGCGAGCAGGCGGCGGACCGCCTCCTCCGGGTCCCAGTCCGGCCCCAGCAGGTCGGGGCCGAGATGGCCCACGACCCGGGGCTCCTCGGCGGTGCGGATCAGCTCCAGGACCGGCAGGCGGTAGCCGTACGCGGTGTGCTCCTCGTTCCCGAGGACGGCCCGGATCTGGTGCGCGGGGCCGCCGCGGGGGCGCTCACCGGTGGCGTACACCCGCCAGGCGCCGTCCATCCGCAGGTGCGAGTGGAGGGTGAGCCCGCCCTCGATCCGGGTCAGGAGGTGCTTGCCGCGCGGGGTGACGTCCAGGACCGCGCGGCCGGTGAGGTCCGCGGTCGCGAAGCGGGGAACCCGCAGGTCCGCGCGGGTCAGCACCCGCCCGGCCAGCGCGGCGTGCAGCCGGTGCGCGACCTGCCAGACGGTGTCTCCTTCGGGCATGGGGCCATGATGCCGGGTGCGGGTGGGCTTCTGCGGTGGTCGGGCTTCCGGGCCGGGTGGGCTTCTGCGGTGGTCGGGCTTCCGGGCCGGGCGGGCTTCTGCGGCGGGCGGGCTTCCGTGGCGGTCGGGCTTTCGGGTCGGGCGGGCTTCCGGGTCGGGCGGGCTTTCGCGGCCGGTCAGGCGCGGAGGCGGAGGCCGCGGGGGGTGGCCAGGAAGCCCGCCGCCTCCAGGGGGCGGGCCAGGGGGGAGGTCAGGGCCGTCGCGCCGTTGATCCGCTCCACCGTGACCGTGCCCAGCGCCCCGGCCCGCGCGGCCTCGGCCAGGGCCCCGGCCGCCGCCGTCAGGGCCGGGTCGTCCGGCTCCACCGGCCAGGACAGCACCGTCTTGCCGCCCCGCTCCACGTACAGCGCGAGCTCGCCGTCGACCAGCACCACCAGGGCGCCCGCCTTGCGGCCCGGCTTGTGCCCGGCGCCGGTCGGCGGCTCGGGCCACGGCAGCGCGGCCCCGTACGCGTTCGCCGGGTCGGCGGCGGCCAGCACCACCGCGCGCGGGCCCGTGCCCGCCTCGGCGCCCCGGTCCCGGGGGGGGGGCGCCGCCCCCCGCGCGGGGGCCGGGGCGGCCCACCCGGCCAGGGGGGCGCCCCCCCGCGCCCCCCCCAAAAAGCCCCGG
>NZ_JBEZUZ010000113.1:0-20472 GCF_040636735.1 Streptomyces sp. NPDC035033
GGCCCCCACCCTGCGGGTCTGGGAGTGGGCCTCGCCCGCCGTGGTCATCGGCAGCTTCCAGTCGCTGCGGAACGAGGTGGATCCCGAGGGGGCGGTGCGGACCACGACGGCGCCGTTCGTGACCGGGGTGTCGGTCCAGGTGGTGCCGCCGTCGACCGAGACCCGGACGCGGAGGGAGCGCGTCCCCCGGCCCGCGGCGGGGCCCTGGACCGTGACCGGGACGCGGAGGTCCGTTCCGGCGGGGGCCGTGCCGTCGAGGGCGAGCGGCGGGGTGAAGCGGACGGCGCTCAGCGGGAGCGCGGCCGGGGCCGTGGTCGCGGCGGAGTCGAAGGTCCAGACGGCGGTGGTGCGGCCCGCGTGGGTTCCGGTGCCGTGCAGGGCGGTGGCGGTGAGGCGGTAGCGGGCCCGGTCGGGGGCGTCGAGGGTGAAGGAGGCCCGGCCCGGGGTGCCCCGGTGGGTGCCGACGAGGACGCCGTCGCGGTGGAGGGTCGTGGCGGCCGAGCGGAAGACCGGGTCGGAGGGGGCGTGGCCCTCGCCGTCGGCGAGCAGCGGCAGGTCGAGGGCGAGCCGGTCGCCGTCGCGGACGCCGGCGGGCGAGCCGGTGGACGGGAGCGCGGGGCCGAGGACGGCGTTGTCGAAGGTGTGGGTGGTGGTGACGCCGGCGCGGACCGGAACGTCCTGTGCCTCGTACAGGTTGGGCGGCGTCTCCGGCGTGCCGGGCGTGGTGTACAGGATGTCCCAGGCGCCGCGTTCGGGGGTGACGTGGAAGGTCGCGGCGCCGGGGCGGGCGAGTTCCGCGGCGAGGCCGACGGTGGTGCCCTCGGACGGCTGGACCGCGACGGAGCCGGTGCCGCCGGCGCCGTCCCGGTCGGCCGCGCGGGCCGTGAGCGTGGCCAGGTCGCCGGCGGCGGGCCTGCGGACGAAGCCGGTGAGGGAGCGGCCGGAGCTGAAGCTGTAGCCGAGGCCGTAGTCGGACCGCTCGCCGATCCAGTAGCTGTCGAACGAGGCCGTCACGGAGCCGGGTTCGGCGGCGGGGCCGAGGTGGGCCACGCGCAGGCCGGTCGCCGAGGACATCAGGTGCGTGGAGCGGGTCTGTCCGCCGTGGCTGACCCGCACGGACGACATGGCGTGCCGGGGCTGGGCACCGGCCTCGGGCGGGCGCACGTCGATGGGGGACGTGGTGCGGGCGTCGATGGTGACGGTCGTGTCGCGGTCGAGGTCGAGGCGGGGCTGGACGATCCAGTCGGTGCCGGCGCCCTCGCGCTGGGGGTACACCTGCGAGTCGAGGAGGTAACGGCCCTTGGGCAGGCGGACGGTGACGGTACCGGAAGGGTCGTGGGGGTGCTCCTCGACGTCCGCGCCCGCGCCGGAGACACCGGTGACCTGGGTGCTGTAGGCGGAGGTCGGGGCGCCGGTGCGGTCGAGGTGGCGGAGGGTCAGGGCGACCGTCTCGTTCCGGGCGGCGGAGGCCGGGGTGGCGGGCGGAGCGGTGAAGGCCGTGGCCGTGAGGGCGGCGGCCAGGGCGAGGGCGGGGCGGATCCTGGAGCCCTTGGCGCGGGGCGTGGAGGGCGTTTTCTGGATCTTGGATCCGGTGTTCCGCGTGCTGGATCCGATGCTCTGGATCTTGGATCCGGGGTCCTGGATCTTGGATCCGGGGTCCTGGATGTCGGATCCAATGTTCCGAGTGTTGGATCCACTGTTCTGGACGTTGGATCCAGTGTTCTGGATCGTGGATCCGGGGTTCCGGGGCGTGGGGTGCGGCGTCGGTGTTTCGTTCATGCAGGGAACTGGGCGCGGGGGGACGGGAGTTCCCGTGACCTGGGACACAGGGGTGGCGGGGGCGGGCCGGTGGTGTGGCGCGGGTCACGGGAACTCGGCTGAACCGGCAGCCAGTACCTGGTGTGGAACAAGAAATGAGAGAACGTTTCCGGGCCGGGGATCCCACCGCGCTCGGGGAGGCGTACGACGCGCACGCACGCGTGCTGTTCCAGTACGCGTACCGGATGTGCGGTGACCGGGCCGCGGCCGAGGACGTCGTGTCCGCCACCTTCCTGGAGGCCTGGCGGTGCCGGGGGAAGGTCCGCGCCGAGGGCGGGAGCCTGCGGCCGTGGCTCTTCGGCATCGCGACCAACGTGCTGCGCGGGGCCGCCCGGGAGGCGCGCCGGCGGGACGCCGCGCTGGCGCGGATGCCCGACCGGGGGGTGCTGCCGGACTTCAGCGACGCGGTGGCCTCGCGGCTCGCCGACGAGGAGCGGCTGCGGGCCGCCCGGGTGGCCCTCGGCCGGCTCCGGCGGCGGGAGCGGGAGGTCTTCGGACTCGTCGTGTGGGCCGGTCTCGACTACGCGACGGCGGGCGAGGCCCTGGGCGTCCCCGTCGGCACGGTGCGGTCCCGGCTCTCGCGGGCCCGGGAGCGGCTGCGTGCGCTCGCCGAGGCGGAGCTGCGCGCCGGACGGCGCGGGCGCGGCCGGCGTACGGACCCCGCCGGTGCCGATCCCCTCCTCTCCCCCTCCCCGCCCGTGAGCACGGGCCGTACCGTCCTCGTCCCCCGAACCTCCCCGGAGAAGCCGGCATGAACGACATCGATCCTCGTCCCCAGGACGCGCTGCGCGCCGAACTGACGGAGCTGCTGCCGCCGCCTCCCGTACCGGAGTTCGCGCCGGACCGGGAGCGGGAGCTGCGGCGGGCCCTGCTGGCCTCGGCGCGGCCCGCGCGGCCGGCGATGTGGTGGACCCGGCGGGCCGTGCGGTTCGCGGTGCCCGCCGTGGTGTGCGGCATCGCGGCCGGCGCGGTGCTGGTCGCCGCTCCCCCGGACCCGCGTGAGCAGCGTCCCGCGGTGCGGGCGGAGGGGGCCGCCGCGGTGCTGTCGCGGGCGGCGCTCGCCGCCGCCTCAGCCGCCGCGCCGGGCGCGCGGCCCGAGGAGTTCGTGTACGTGGAGAGCCTGGTGTCCCGGGCGGCGCGTCCGGCGGGCGGCGGGGCCGCCGTGGTGGAGCCCGTGCACCGGCGGCAGGTGTGGCTGTCGGCGGACGGGAGCCGGTCCGGGCTGCTGCGGGAGGAGGGGTCCCGGGACACCGAGCTGTCGCCGCGGCTGCCCGTGTACGAGCTGGAGGGCCCCGGTGCCGAGCCCCGGCGGACGGTCCTGGAGCCGGAGGCGCCGTCCGTGACCGCTCCGACGCACGCCTTCGTGGCGGGGCTGCCGACCGATCCGGAGGCGCTGTTGCGGCTGGTGCGGGAGGAGACCCGCGCCGGCGGCGGGGACGCGGACCAGCGGGCGTTCACGGCGATCGGGACGCTGCTGGCCGAGACCTGGGCGCCGCCGAAGGTGACGGCCGCGCTGTTCGAGGCGGCCGCGCGGATCCCGGGCGTCGAGGTGGTGCCGTCGGCGCGGGACGCGGCGGGCCGGGAGGGCGTGGCCGTGGCCCGTACGGCGGGCGGGGAGCGGACCCAGTGGGTCTTCGACCGGTCGACCTCGGCGTTCCTCGGTGAGCGGACCGTGGCCGTCGCGGGCTCGGACGCCGGGCCCGCCGGGACGGTGCTGAGCGAGACCGCGGTGCTCACCAAGGCGGCGGTGGCGCGGGCCGGGCAGCTGCCGGGCTGATCCGGTCCGCCGTGGGAGGGGCGCCCCGCCGTGGGGCGCCCCTTCCGCGCGTCAGCCCCGGCGGGCGGCCGCGAGGGACTCGTAGAAGCGCAGCAGGTCGAGGTTGTCGACGGAGCCCGCGTTGACGGCCTTCTCCAGGGGGGTGCCCTGGAGAAGGCGCTTGACGGGGACCTCGATGCGCTTGCCGGTGAGGGTGTGCGGGACGCCCGGGACCTCGATGATCTCGTCGGGGACGTGGCGGGGCGAGAGTTCGGCGCGGATCGTGGACCTGATCCGGGCGATCAGGTCGTCGTCGAGGGCCGCGCCCTCGGCGAGGTGGACGAAGAGCGGCATCCAGTAGCCGCCGTCCGGCTCCTCCAGGCCGATGACGAGGGACTCCCGGATCTCGGGGAGCCGTTCCACCGCCTCGTAGATGTCGGCGCTCCCCATGCGGACGCCCTGGCGGTTGAGGGTGGAGTCGGAGCGGCCGTGGATGACGACCGAGCCGCGGTCGGTGATCGTGATCCAGTCGCCGTGGCGCCACACGCCGGGGAACATCTCGAAGTAGCTGTCTCGGTAGCGGCTGCCGTCGGGGTCGTTCCAGAAGTGGATCGGCATCGAGGGCATGGGGTTGGTGACGACGAGTTCGCCGACCTCGCCGACGACGGGCTTGCCGGAGGGGTCCCAGGACTGGAGGTCGGTGCCGAGGCCGGCGGCCTGGAGCTCGCCGATGTGGACCGGGAGGGTGGGGACGGCTCCGGCGAAGCAGGAGCAGACGTCGGTGCCGCCGCTGACGCTGGCGATCCACAGGTCCTCGCGGACCTCGTCGTGGAGCCAGCGGAAGCCGTCGGGCGGCAGCGGGGAGCCGGTGGTGGCGACGCACTTCACGGCGGACAGGTCGAAGTCGCGGCCGGGGTGGACGTCGGCCTTGGCGCAGGCCATCACGTAGGCGGCGGAGGTGCCGTACAGGGTGGCGCCGGTGCGTTCGGCGACGCGCCACTGGGCGCCGGTGTCGGGGTGGCCGGGGCTGCCGTCGTACAGGACGACGGTGGTGCCGGTGAGGAGGCCGGAGACGAGGAAGTTCCACATCATCCAGCCGGTGGAGGTGTACCAGAAGAAGACGTCCTCGGGGCCCAGGTCGCAGTGGAGGCCGAGCTGCTTGAGGTGCTCGATCAGGATGCCGCCCTGGGACTGGACGATCGCCTTCGGCAGGCCGGTGGTGCCGGAGGAGTACAGGACCCACAGGGGGTGCGCGAAGGGCACCTGCTCGAAGACGGGTTCCACGTCGGCGGCGACGAGGTCGGCCCAGTCGAGGGCGCCCTCGGGGGCGGGGGTGCCGAGGAGCGGGATGTGGACGACGGCGCGGAGGGTGGGGAGTTCGGCGCGGAGTTCGGCGACGGTGTCGCGGCGGTCGTGCTCCTTGCCGCCGTAGCGGTAGCCGTCGACGGTGAAGAGGACGACCGGTTCGACCTGCTGGAAGCGGTCGAGGACGGAGCGGGCGCCGAAGTCGGGGGCGCAGGAGGTCCAGACGCCGCCGACGGAGGCGGTGGCGAGGAGGGCGACGACGGCCTGGGGGACGTTCGGCAGGTAGCCGCTGACGCGGTCGCCGGGGCGGACGCCGAGGGCGCGCAGTTCGGCGGCGAGCGAGCCGACCTGGCGGCGGAGTTCGGCCCAGGTGATCGGGGTCGGCTCGTGGGTCTCGTCGACGTGGAGGAGGGCGGTGTCGTGGGGGCGGTCGGCGGCGGCGCGCAGGGCGTGCTCGGCGTAGTTGAGGGTGGCCCCGGGGAACCAGTCGGCGCCGGGCATCGAGCGGTCGCCGAGCACGCGCGCGTAGGGGGTGGCGAAGCGGATGTCGAACCATTCGGCGACGGCCCGCCAGAAGGTCTCCAGCTCGTCGACGGACCAGCGGTGCAGGGCCGGGTATCCGCCGTCGGCGGGGGCGCCGTGGTGTTCGGCGGCCCACGCCTGGAAACGGGTGACGGCGGCGTGGGCGACGCGCTCCTCGTCCGGCTGCCAGAGCGGCTCGGTCGGCTCGGTCGGCGCAGTTGTCATCGGGTGGCTCCCTGGCTGTACGCGGGTCGGCGTGTGTCGCGCGCACGTGCGGGGGTGTGCGCGTGACGCGGCTGACAGGACGATGCCATGGGAGCGGCTTTCGCACCAGGGCCGCCCGCCCGTGGTCGGCAGGTTGAACATGTGCCCCCGCCTCGGGTGAACGGTGGTTGAACGAGGCTCGTATCGCCGCTGGTGGGTGGCAGGGTGGCCCTCATGGACGGTCGTGGACTGGTGCGTTCGGTGAGGGTGTTCGGTTCGGTGCGGGGGCTCAGGACGGTACGGGCGGCGTGGCGGCAGCGGAGGGCGGACGCGTCGGCGCTGCCGCCGAGGGGGGCGGAGCGGGCCCGGGTGCCGGGGCTCGCGGAGGGGGCGGAGGCTCTGCCGGGCGGGGGGATCGTACGGTTCGCCCGGTCGTCGCTGCGGGTGTGCGTGTCGGCGGGCGGCACGGTGTTCTGGGGGTGGGACGGGGCGGGGGCCGAGCCGTCGTACGCGCTGGCGGGCGCGGCGCCGGAGCCGGATCCGCGGGCGGTCCTGGAGCCGGACACGGGCGGCGGCTGGCGGGTGGTGTCGGAGCGGGTGACGGTGGCGGTCTCGCGGCACGGGGCGGTGGAGATCCGCACGCCGGGCGGGGTGATGCTGCGGCGGGACCTGCCGCCGCGCTGGTGGGAGCCGGTGGCCGGGGGGCCGTCGCGGTGGGCGCAGCGGGCGGAGGTGCCGGCGGACGCGCGGTTCTTCGGTCTCGGCGGGCGGTCGGCGGGGCCGCGGCTGCGGGACGGCGCGTACCGGCTGTGGAACACGGACCCGAAGGGGCGGTTCGGGCCGGAGGACGATCCGCTGTACATCACGATGCCGGTGCAGTTCGTGGTCGCGGACGCGGGGACGCACCTGGCCTTCCACGACAACACGTGGGACGGGCGGGTGACCCTCGCGGAGGGCGAGGAGGGCGCCGGGTCGGGACACGACCGGCCGGGCACGAGCGAGGTGCGGATGGAGGGCGGTCCGCTGCGCTGCTGGGTGGTGGTCGGGACCCCCGCGCGCGTGCTGCACAACTGGGCGGCGCTGACCGGGGCGCCGGCGCTGCCCCCGGCGTGGGCGCTGGGGCCGCAGCACGCGCGCTGGGGGTTCGGCAGCGCGGCGGAGGTGCGGCGGGTGGTGGCCGGTTACCGGGAGCGGGGGCTGCCGCTGTCCGCGGTCCACCTGGACATCGACCACTACGACGGGCACCGGGTGTTCACGGTGGACCGGGAGCGCTTCCCCGACCTGCCGGGGCTCGCGGAGGAGCTGCGGGGGCAGGGGGTGCGGCTGGTGTCGATCGTCGACCCGGCGGTCGCGGCGGAGCCGGGGAACGTGCTGTACGCGGAGGGGCGGGCGGCCGGGGCGTTCGTGCGGGACGCGCGGGGCGAGGAGGTGCACGGGGTGGTGTGGCCCGGGGAGTGCGCCTTCCCGGACTTCACGGACCCGGCGGTGCGGGAGTGGTGGGGCGGGCTGTACGAGGAGCGGCTGCGGCAGGGCTTCTCCGGGGTGTGGCACGACATGAACGAGCCGGCGTCGTTCGCGGCCTTCGGCGACCCGACGCTCCCCCGGTCGGCCCGGCACCACCTGGACGGGCGCGGCGGGGACCACCGGGAGGCGCACAACGTGTACGGGCTGCTGATGGCCCGGGCCGGGTACGAGGGGCTGCGGCGGCTGCGGCCCGGGGAGCGGCCGTTCCTCTTCACGCGCGCGGGGTGGGCGGGGATGCAGCGGTACGGGGGCACCTGGTCCGGTGACGTGGCCACCGGGTGGCCGGGGCTGCGGGCCTCGCTCGCGCTGGTGCTGGGGCTGGGGCTGTGCGGGGTGCCGTACTCGGGGCCGGACGTCGGCGGTTTCGACGGGAGCCCGTCGCCGGAGCTGTTCCTGCGGTGGTTCCAGCTGGGGGCGTGGCTGCCGCTGTTCCGGACGCACGCGGCGCTGGGCGCGGGGCGGCGGGAGCCGTGGGAGTTCGGGCCGGAGGTGCTGGAGCACGCGCGCGTGGCGCTGGCCGAGCGCGAGCGGTTGCACCCGTACTTCGTGACGCTGGCCCGGCTCGCGCGGATGACCGGCGCGCCCTATGTGCGGCCGGTGTGGTGGGGGACGCCGGAGGACCGGGCGCTGCGGGAGTGCGAGGACGCCTTCCTGCTGGGCGACGCGCTGCTCGTGGCGCCGGTGCTGCACCGGGGCGCGGACCGGCGGGCGGTGCGGCTGCCGCGCGGCCGCTGGTACGACACGGCGACCGGCGCGGCGTACGAGGGCCCCGGGCAGGTCCTCCTCGACGCGCCCCTCGCGCGCGTGCCGGTGCTGGCCCGCGCGGGGGCGGTCCTTCCGGTGCGGGGCGAGGGCGGGGAGCTCGTCCTGGAGGCGTGGGCGCCGGCGGCGGGCCGGACGGGCGGTGGTCTCGTCGTCCGGGACACGGGGGACGGCTGGGAGCCGGCGGAGATCGAGCGCTACCAGTCGCGGCTCGTGGACGGGCGGGTCGTGGTGGAGCGGGTGACGGAGGAGGGGGCGGTGGAGCCGGGGGTCGCGGTGCGGGTGCGGGGGGTGTGAGGGGGTGGGAGGCGCGAGGGCGTTGTCGGACCCTCCGCCTAGCATCCGGGGCATGGATCTGGAATCCCTGCGGGGCGAGGACGTCCGGCTGCCCGCCGGGCGCATGATGACGGCGGACGAAGGGGACGGCGGGGCACCGCCGTTGTGGCTGAGCGACGCGCCCGCGCCCTTCGGGGCGTGGGGGCGGATACGGGCCGCGCACCCGCGGACGGGGCTGTGGCCGCTGCTGCTCGAACCGCTGGACGGCGAGGGGGCGGACTTCCGGCCGTGGGCGTCGGGCGAGCTGTTCCCCGGGGAGGCGTCCCGGCTCTCCGACCACGACCCGGCGGCCGTCCTGGCGCACTGGTGGGAGGGCTGCACCTCGGCCGGCGAGGAGGAGGACGCGCTCTCCGCCGGGGAACGGCTCGCCGTCACCGCCCCGTACGGTGCGGCCTGGCCGGGCCTCGCGCCGGGGCGGGCGCCCGCGGAGGACCCCGACCGGCTGGCGGAGGAGCACGCGGAGGCGCTGCTGTCCTTCGGAGCCGAGGCGCGCCTGGGGCTGGTCGAGGCCGGCTCCGGGGCGGAGGCGCTCGTCGTCGCGGGCTGGTCGGGGCCGGCCAACCACGAGAACGACACGGCGCGGATCGCCGCGGTCGTCGCCGACTGGGAACGCCGCTTCGGGGCGCGGGTGTTCGCGGTCGGGTTCGACACGCTGCGGCTCTCCGTGGCGGCTCCCCCGGCCACCCTGGAGGAGGCCCTGCCGGTCGCCGCCGAGCACTTCGCCTTCTGCCCCGACAACGTGTGGCAGGGGCACGCCACCGACCTCGTCGCGTACGCCGGGCATCTGGTGGGGGCGGACGCGTGGACCTTCTGGTGGGACTGAGGGGCGGGGCCGGGGGTCAGCCGTACGCGCCCGCGAACCACTTCCCCATGGCCTCGGTGTGGAGGGGGAAGACCAGTTCGCGCGGTTCCGGGACGACGAGGCGGGCGGAGGTCTCCGGGGTCGGGGCGAAGGCGGGGAGGGAGTCCGCCGGCACGGGCGGGAGGAGGCCGAAGACCAGGAGGTGCTCGCCGGAGCAGAGGACGTCGGCGAGGCGGACCCGGTCGGCCGGCACGTCCAGGCCGGTCTCCTCGCGGAGTTCGCGGACGACGGCGGTGCGCCAGTCCTCGCCGTGGTCGATGAAGCCGCCGGGGAGGGCGGTGCCGCCGTGGCCGGGGTGGATGGCGCGGGTGACGGCGAGCAGGCCGGTGCCCTCCGGGCCCGTGACCGGGAGGAGGGCCACGGCCACCGGGAGGGGGTTGCGGTAGGCGGTGGTGGCGCAGGCCGGGCAGGTGCGGGGCCAGGCGGCGGTGCCGGCCGGGTAGGGGGCTCCGCAGGCCGAGCAGTGGGAGTGGGGGACGGGCGCGGTATCGGTCACGGGGGGACCGTACGCGACGGGGGTTTCCCGGCGGGGGCGGAACTGGTAGACCCGGTGCGCATGACTGGACTTGCCTCTGCGCTCCGCACCCTCGCCGTCACGGGCGCGGCCTCGCTGCTCGCGTTCGCCGGCTCCGCCGCCTCCCCCGCCGTCGCCGTGCCGGAGCCGAAGGCGCCGCGGGAGTTCGTGGCGCTGGACTCGGTGGACCGGACGATCCTTCAGGAGATGCGGTACACCACGCCCCACAACTTCGTGGGCGAGCCGATCGACGGCTACCGGCAGCCCCTGTGCGTGCTGACCAGGCCGGCGGCCGAGGCGCTGCACCGGGCGCAGACGCGGCTGCTGGCCCGGGGCTACACGTTGAAGGTGTACGACTGCTACCGGCCGCAGCGGGCGGTGGACCACTTCGTGCGGTGGGCCGAGGACCTGGCGGACGAGCGGATGAAGGCGGAGTTCTATCCGCTGGTGGCCAAGGAACGGCTGTTCGCCGACGGGTACATCGCGGAGAAGTCCGGGCACAGCCGGGGTTCGACGGTGGACCTGACGGTCGTGCGGCTGCCGGCGGCACGCACGCGCGCGTACGTGCCGGGCGAGGAGCTGACGTCCTGCACCGCGCCGCGTGAGGAGCGGTTCCCGGACAGCTCGGTCGACATGGGGACCGGGTACGACTGCTTCGACACGCTCTCGCACACCGACGACCCGAGGATCACGGGCGAGCAGCGGGCCAACCGGCAGCTGCTGAAGGGGGTGCTGGCGGCGGAGGGGTTCGTGAACCTGCCGGAGGAGTGGTGGCACTTCACGTACAAGCCGGAGCCGTTCCCGTCGACGTACTTCGACTTCCCGGTGGCGCGCCGGTCGGTGGCCGGGCACTGACGTCTTCCGCCTCCGGGAGGCCCGTGCCAGACTCGCCGCAGAGTTCTGACGCTTCGTCAGATCAGTGCGGGAGGAGCGGGGATGACACGGACGCGCAGGCCGGTGGTGGCCGGCTGGTTCACCGACGACACCGTCCCGGACGGGGAGTTCCGGCTCCTCGGCACCCGGTGCTCGGCCTGCGCGGCGGTGTTCTTCCCGCGCGAGGACGACGCCTGCCGCAACCCGCGCTGCGCGGGCGGCGGCACGCTCGACGAGACGCCGCTCTCGCCGCGCGGGCGGGTGTGGTCGTACACCGACGCTCGGTACCGGCCGCCCGCCCCGTACGTCTCCGATCCGGACGCGCCCTGGGAGCCGTTCACGCTGGTCGCGGTCGAGCTCGCCGCGGAGGGGATGGTGGTGCTCGGGCAGGCCGCACCCGGCGTGCGGACCGCGGACCTGGCGGTGGGGATGGAGGTCGAGGTGGTGCCCGGGGTCCTGAACGAGGACGCCGAGCACGTGTGGACCACCTGGCGGTGGCGGCCCGTGGGGACGGAGGGGCGCGCGTGAACGACATCGCCGTCATCGGGGCCGGGATGCACCCCTGGGGCAAGTGGGGGCGGAGCTTCGTCTCGTACGGGACCGCCGCCGCCCGCGCCGCGCTCGCCGACGCGGGCGTCCGGTGGTCGGACATCGGATCCATCGTCGGGGCCGACACCGTGCGGTGCGGATATCCGGGATACGTGGCCGGGGCGACCTTCGCGCGGGCGCTCGGCCGGCAGGGGGCGCGGGTCACCAGCGTGTACGCCGCCTGTGCCTCGGGCGCCCAGGCCATCGGCGCGGCCCGCGCGCAGATCCTGGCCGGGCTCGCCGACGCGGTCCTCGTCGTCGGCGCGGACTCCACCCCCAAGGGCTTCTTCGCACCGGCCGGCGGGGAGCGGCCCGACGACCCGGACTGGCTGCGGTTCCGGATCCTGGGCGCCACCAATCCCGCGTACTTCGCGCTGTACGCCCGCCGCCGGATGGCCCTGTACGGCGACACCGTCGAGGACTTCGCCCGGGTCAAGGTGAAGAACGCGGCGGCCGGGGCGCTCAACCCGCTGGCCCGCTACCGCGAGCCGGTCACGGCCGGGGAGGTCGCAGCCTCGCCGGTCGTGGCCGATCCGCTGCGGCTGCTCGACGTCTGCGCCACCTCGGACGGCGGGGCGGCGCTCGTGCTGTCCAGCGTGGAGTTCGCGCGCCGGCACGGGCACCCCGATCCGGTGCGGATCCGGGCGGTGTCGACGGTCTCCCCCGCCTACCCCGAGGCGGTGCTCGACCTGCCCGACATCGCGACCGACTCCACCACCGCGCTCGCGCCCGCGCCGCACGCCTTCCGCGCCTCGATCGCGCGGGCGGCGTACGAGGAGGCGGGGCTCGGCCCGGAGGACCTGTCGCTGGCCGAGGTGTACGACCTGTCCACCGCGCTGGAACTGGAGTGGTACGAGGACATCGGGCTGTGCGGGCCCGGCGAGGGCGCCAAGCTGCTCCGGGACGGGGTGACCCGGCTCGGCGGCGCGCTGCCGGTGAACACCAGCGGCGGGCTCGCCTCCTTCGGGGAGGCCGTGCCCGCGCAGGCGATCGCGCAGGTCTGCGAGCTGACCTGGCAGCTGCGGGGCACGGCCGGCGACCGGCAGGTGCCGGGGGCGCGGGCCGGGATCACCGCCAACCAGGGCCTGTTCGGGCACGGGTCGGCGGTGGTGGCGGTGCGCTGAGCCCGCCGCCGGAGCCGTACGGGGCCGCCACGCGCGCGTGGCGGCCGGGAGCCGTACCGCTCAGGGGGCGACCGGTTCGTGGTCCCGGTCGGCGAGGACCAGGGCGTGCTCGACGACGGCGACGAGGACGTTCTTGACCGACTCGCGGTCGCGGGCGTCGCACATCACCAGCTCGACCTCGGGGTCGAGGTCGAGCGCCGCCCGCACGGTCTCCGTCGGGTAGCGGCGGGCGCCCTCGAAGCAGTTGACGGCCACCGTGAAGGGGATGCCGCGCCGCTCGAAGTAGTCGATGGCGGCGAAGCTGTCCTCCAGGCGGCGGGTGTCGGCGAGCACGACCGCGCCGAGCGCGCCCTGGGCCAGCTCGTCCCAGAGGAACCAGAAGCGGTCCTGGCCGGGGGTGCCGAACAGGTACAGGACGAGGTCCTCGCGGAGCGTGATCCGGCCGAAGTCCATGGCGACCGTGGTGGTCGTCTTGGACTCGACGCCGTGCAGGTCGTCGACCGGCCGGCCGGCCTCGGTGAGGACCTCCTCGGTCCGCAGCGGCCGGATCTCGCTGACCGCGCCGACCAGCGTCGTCTTGCCGACTCCGAAGCCGCCCGCGACCAGGATCTTCAGGGTCACCGGTTCGACGGGGGGCTTCTTGCGGCTAGAGCGCCCGAAGGCCATTGATCACCTCGCGGAGGATGCTCACGTCCGGCAGCTGGGCCGGCGGAACGGGGCGGGTCACGTGCACGAGTTCCTCGTCGACGAGGTCGCCGACCAGGACGCGGACCACCCCGACGGGGAGGTCGAGTCCGGCGGCGAGCTCGGCGATCGACTGGGGCTGCTCGGAGCAGCGTTCGACGATCTCCACGTGTTCCGGGGAGAGCGTCTGGTCGCGGCCGGGGTCGTCGGCGGCGGGCTCGGGGACCACCACCGCGATGAGGTCGAGCCGGTGCCGGCCGGCGGCGCTGGTCCGGCCCCGGGTCATCGCGTACGGGCGGACGACCGGCCCCGCCTCGTCGTCGTACCAGTGGTGGGGGGCGGCCGTCCGCCGGCCGGGGACGTCCTGGTCGGGCTGGTCGCGCTCGGCTGCGTCACTCATGCGGGGCGGCTCACCCTCCCGTGGGCAGACCGGTCCGGGGGGCCGTGCCGAGGTGGGTGCCGACCCGCTTGACCATGAGGGTCATCTCGTAGGCGACCTGGCCGACGTCGGAGTCGGCGTCGGCGAGGACGGCGAGGCAGCTGCCGTCGCCCGCGGCGGTGACGAAGAGGAAGGCGTCCTCCAGCTCGACCACGGTCTGGCGGACCCTGCCCGCCTCGAAGTGGCGGCCGACGCCCTTGGCGAGGCTGTGGAAGCCGGAGGCGACGGCGGCGAGGTGCTCGCCGTCCTCACGGCTCAGGTCCTTCGACGCGCCGGTGGGCAGGCCGTCGCTGGACAGCACCAGGGCCTTGCGGATGGCGGCGACGCGCTGGACCAGTTCGTCGAGGAGCCAGTTCAGCTCGCCGTTGCCGTTGACGGAGCCGCCGGTGGTTGCTGCGGCGTTCGGTGCGGTCATCGACCGTCCCCCTCGGGTGTCGTTCCGTGTGCTGTGGTGTCGTCCGGGCCGGAGCCGTGCCGGCGTCCGCGCTGCCAGCCGCGCTGCATGGCGGCCATGCGGGCCCGGACCTCCTCGGCGTCGCGCTCGAAGTCGTCCCCGGCGGGGCCGGGTCCGTCGGTCGGCGCGGCGCCGGTGCCGGTCCCGTCGGCCGGGCGCTCGGGCTCCCGCAGCTGCGGGACGAGGCTGGCCTGCCGGACCCGGCGCGGCAGTCCGTCGAGCGGTACGGGCGCGTCGGCGGGTTCGGGAGCCGGTGCCCCGGCCCGGGCCCGGGCCTGCGGCGCCGGTGCCGTACGGGTGGCGTCGGCGCCGTCCGGGCGTACGGGCACGAGCGTGGGCCCGGTGGCGCGCGGCGGCGTCCGGTGCTCCTCGTCGCGGCCCGCGCCGGGGGCGGGGTGGGTGCGGCCGGGCTCGTCGAGCCGGCGGCCGCGGTCGACGACCAGGGTCGGCGGGCGGCGGCGCGGCAGCGGCACCGGGCCGTGGCCGGCGTCCTCGCCGGCCGGGTCGTCCTCGCCGTGGCCGCCGGCCTGGTCGGGGGCCTGCTGGTGCTGCTCGCCGGCCGGCACGAGGCCGGTGCGGCGGCGCTGGGGGCGGAAGAGGCCGCCGCGCTCGCTGTCGCTGTCGAGGAGGTCGGCGGAGCGGTCGAGGAGCGTCCCGATGTCCTCGGGGCCGAGCGGGGGCTCCAGTTCGACCGGGCCGTCCAGGGGGAGGTCGAGCGCCCTGCCCGGGCCGTCGGCGCCGGTCCCCGGGCCCACCGGGCCCGTCACGTCCGCCAGATCCGGCACGCGCGCGAGGGCGGGCCGCCGCTGCGGGAGGGGGGCCTCGCCGAGGACGCCGGCCACCGCCCCGGAGGTCGTACGGGATCCGCCGGAGGCGTCCGGGGTGCGGGGGTCCAGGCTCGTGCGGTCGAGGCGGAAGCCCGCGCCCTGGGTCTCGGGGGCGTCGGTGAGCAGCGCGGCCGGGATGAAGACGACCGCGGTGGTGCCGCCGTACGGGGAGGTCTGGAGCGAGACGCGGACGTTCTGGCGCTGGGCGAGCCGGCTGACCACGAAGAGGCCGAGGCGGTCGGTGTCGGAGAGCTCGAACTCGGGGGTCTCCGCGAGCCGCAGGTTGGCGTCGAGGAGCACGTCGGGGCTCATGCCGAGGCCGCGGTCGTGGATCTCCAGGGTGAAGCCGTTGGCGACGCGCTCGCCGAGGACCTGGACGGCGGTGTGCGGGGGCGAGAAGACGGTGGCGTTCTCCAGGAGTTCGGCGATGAGGTGGGTGAGGTCGGCGACGGCGGGGCCGCCGACGCCGAGCCGGGGCAGCCGGCGGACCTCGATCCGCTCGTAGTCCTCGACCTCGGCGACGGCGGCCCGGACCACGTCCATGAGCTGCACGGGCTTGCGCCACTGGCGGGAGGGGGCGGCGCCGGAGAGGATCACCAGGCCCTCGGCGTGGCGGCGCATGCGGGTGGTGAGGTGGTCGAGGCGGAAGAGGTCCGCGAGCTCCTCGGTGTCCTCGGTGCGCCGCTCCATGGTGTCGAGCAGGGTGAGCTGACGGTGGAGCAGGACCTGGTTGCGGCGGGCGAGGTTGACGAAGACCTCGGAGACGCCGCGGCGCAGCTCCGCCTGTTTGACGGCGGCCTCGACGGCGGCGCGCTGGAGGGTGTTGAGGGCCTGGCCGACCTGGCCGACCTCGTCCTCGCCGTACTTCAGGTGGGGGACCTCGGTCTCGACGTCGACGTGCTCGCCGGCGGCGAGGCGGCGCATGACGCTGGGCAGGCGGACGCCGGAGACCTCCTGGGACTCCTTCTGGAGGCGGCGCAGGTCGCGGACGAGGGAGCGGCCGACGCGGACCGAGATGCCGACGGAGGCGAGGAGCGCGAGGAAGCCGAGGACGCCGGCGACGCCCGCCTTGAGCAGGACGCTGTACGCGGCGGGCTGGACGCGCTCCTGGTAGCGGTCGCCGGCGGCGGTGTTCGCGCGGGCGAGCTCGTCAAGGACGGGGCTGGCCTCGTCCTGCCAGTACGCGGCGGTGACGGCCCGCGGCCGCTCGGTCGGGCCCTCCTCGATGAAGTCCTCCTCGGCGGTGCGCAGCGCCGCGGTCTCGGGGCTGCGCCAGTACTGCTCGTAGCGCTGCCGCTCGGAGGCGGGGAGGAGTTCGAGGTTGACCTCGTAGTACTGCTTGCGGCCGGCGACGAGGTCGGAGACGGCCCGGATCTCCTGGGCGGTGATCCGGTCGGCGACGAGGGCGGAGAGGACGAGGGCGTCCTCGCGGGAGAGGAGTTCGCGGGCGCGGGTGATGCCGACGAGGGCGCGGCCCTGCTTGTCCATCTCCACGTTCTCCAGCGCGTGGAGGGTGACGAGGAAGCTGTAGCAGGGGTCGACGAGCCGGTTGTAGAAGTCCAGGGCCTGGAGCCGGCCGATGCTGCGGCGCTCGACCGAGCGGCGCAGGGATTCGAGCTCGCCGAAGGCGGTGAGCAGCGAGTTGAGCTTCTGGGTGGTGACCGGGCGCATCTCCTCGCGCACGCCGGGGTCCTCGGCGTTGGCGCGGATGCGGGCGATCTGGCGGTCGGTGGCGAGGCGGGCCTCGCGGAGCTGGGTCAGCGCCTCGGAGCCGCGCGGGTCCGCCAGGTAGACGAGGGACTGGCGGCGTTCGAGCTGGATGACCCGGGCCGTGTCCTCGAGGGGGTAGCCGACCTTGTCGACGATGTAGCCGACGTCGAGGAGCTGGTCGGCCTCGCGTCCGGTGAGGACCGTGGCGAAGCCCCAGAGGCCGGTGAGGGAGACGAGCGGTACGAGGAGCAGCGCCACGATCTTCCGGCGGATGGACTTCCCGCGAAAGCGCATGGCCTCCCCCAGTACGGCCTCCGCGGCCACGGAGGTCCCTCGAACGGCGTCGCCGCGTCAACACGGCGCGTCAACCTTCGGTTTCAACAAACGGCGGCGTGAGCCTACTACTGCATCACGACCTTCTCGAAGGTGTGTCTGGGCGATTTTCAGCCTGCCGAGTGAGCGTTGATCAGGAGATGTCCTGGTATTCCAGGAGTTCGGATCGGTCACTGTGGCGCAGGACACTTGACGATGCACCATTTCACGCCCTGCCCGCAATGGCTGGAATCATTCGTTCCGCTCGCGATGCCGGGTGAAGTGGGGAAACCTTTTCCCTGTCCGGAGCGTCATGAAGTACGGGGGAACGCCCTGTCCGCGGACGGACGGTCGGGCCGCGCGCCGACCGCGCGCCGTGTAGATCCGCCGGGACCGGGCAGCCACCCCTGAGAGCGTCGTGTGGTGGGGAGTGACAGAACATGGAAGACGAGACGCGGACCGCGCGTCAGTTGTGGGTGGAGGACGAGCGCGGACTGCGGAGGATGCCGGACCCGGTGCGGAACGCGGCGGTGCGGGCGGTGATGATCGCGTCGGTGACGATCATCCTGGCCGTGGTCGCCTTCCTCACCTCGGTCACCGGCTCCTGGCTGGCCTACCCGATGACGATCGCGGCCGTGGTCGCGACCGTCGTGGCCACCTGGAGCGTGCTGGACATCTGGATCACCCGCCAGGTCTGGCGGCAGCGGGGCGGCGTGGTCTCCGAGCCGAGCAGCACCGCCTACCCGGGGCGCCGCGAGCGGGTCGCGGAAGAGCGGGTCGCCTGAGAGCACGGGCCGCCTGAAAGCACGGGTCGCCTGAGAGTACGGGTCGCCTGAAAGCACGGGTCGGCCGAGAGAACGGGTCGCCTGGGAGAACGGAAAGAAGGCCCGGACCCCCGAGGGGTCCGGGCCTTCCGCGCGTCTACAGCGGCGCCGGCGCCTCCTCGTCCTGGTGCCGGCGGAACATCCGGGTCGCCGTGATCTCGCCGTGGATCGTCTCGCCCTCGGAGGCCGGCTGCGGCAGGCCGGGGCGCAGGTGCTCCTCGACGCTGATGTACTTCAGGCCGGCCCGCAGGTCGGCGTCGTTGCGCAGCCGGATCACCAGCGGGAACTCGGCCAGCGCCGTGGTGTCGAAGAGGCCGGTGGTGTAGAGCAGCTGGACGCCGAGCGCGTCCGACACGGCCCGCTGGAGCTCCAGCAGGTACGTGGCGTTGGCCCGGCCGATCGGGTTGTCGAGGAACAGCGTGCCCGCGTGCCGGTGCTTGTCCCGGCCCCGGTCGTTGGAGCGGAGCGCCGCCATCGTGCAGTACAGGGCGATGGCCGCGGTGAGCAGCTGGCCGCCGGAGAAGACGTCGCCCATCTGCCCGACCGGCACCCGCTCGGCGCGCAGCACCGCGTCCGGCTTGAGGATCTCGACGGCGACCCCCTTCGGTTCGAGCGCCGCCTGCACCCCGCGCAGCAGCAGCGACATGCCGTCGCGGCGCAGGTCGGAGTTCTTCCTCACGGCGGCGCGGGTCGCCTCGTCGACGACCTCGCCGAGCCGCTCGGTGAGGGTGGCCTGGTCGGGCTCCTCGAAGCGGATCCGCAGGAACTCCTGGCCCGACCACTCCCCCAGCCCCTCGGGGAGCCGGGAGAGCCGCTGGGCGGAGCGGAGGGTGGCCAGCGAGGTCTCCACGAGGCCGCGCAGCCGGTCCACGATCGAGTCGCGGTTGCGCTCCAGCTGGGCCAGCTCGTCGGTGAGGACGCGCAGGCGCGGGGCGAACGCCTCGGCCCACTTGGCGGCGTGCTCGGGCAGCGCGGAGGCGGGCAGTTCGCGGATCTGCTGGCGGGCCGGGGTGCGGACCTGCTCGTAGCGGGTGGAGTTGGCGTGCCGGACGAGGATGTCGCTCGCCTCGCGGACGGCGGCGTCGGCGGCGGACAGCTCGGCGGTGCAGGCGCGCAGCGCCCGCCGGGCCTCGCCGGCCGCGGTCCGGGCCTCCTCCAGGGTGCCGGGGTACGGCTCCTGCTCCTCCGGCTCCTCCTCCGCGTGGTCGCGCAGCAGGTCGCGCAGGAGCGCGGCCGTCTCGTCGAAGCCGCCGGCCGCGTCCTCGGCGGCCCGGTGGTCGCGCAGCAGCCCGGCGTGGGCGGCGCGGGCCGCGTCCAGGGCGTCGCCGCGGGCGGCGAGCTCCGCGCTCGCGGTACGCAGCAGGGCCTGCGCCCCGTCGGCGTCGGCCGGGACCAGCTCCTCGGGCAGCTCGGTGTGGGCCTCGCCGTCCTCGGGGGCGAGCCGCTCGGCCTCACCGCGCAGCCGGCCGAGCTTCTCGCTCGCCTCGGAGGCGCGCGACTCCAGCATCTGCACCAGGGACTCGGCGCGGGCGGCGGCGGCCTGCCGGGACGGGCCGTCGGCGCCGTCGGTGGACTCCAGGAGCTGTTCGGCGCGGGTGCGGACCTTGTTGGTGAGCCGGTCCAGTTCGGCGAGGGCGGCGGACTCGTCGCTCTCGGCGCGGGCCTGCTCGGCGCGCAGGTCGGCGCCGACGCCGACCTTCTCGTACACCTGGGAGGCGGCCCGGTAGGCCTCCCGGAGGGTGGGGAGGGCGGTGCGGGGCGCGTCGGCGTCCGCCTCCGGCAGCTGGTCGGGGGCGCCCGCGATCTCGGCGCGCTCGGCGCGCAGCGCGCGGGCGGTGCGGTGGGCGTCGTCGGCGGCGCGCTGGGCGGCCCGGCGGTCCTCGTCGGCGGCACGCGCGCGCTCCAGGCAGGTCTGGGCGCGGGCCTCGGCCTCGGCGGCGTCGTCGGCGAGCTCGCGGAGCTTGGCCTGCCAGGCGGAGCGCTCGCGGAGCCGGAAGGCGAGGCCGGCGAGGGCGTCGGCGACCCGGCGGGCGCGCTGGGCGGCCTCCTGGCGCTCGTCGCGGACGGCGAGGGCCTCGGCGGCGGTCTCCTCGGCCTCCGCGCGGGCGGCGCGGGCCTCTTCGAGGGCCGAGGCGGCGGTCTCGGCGGCCTCGCGGGCGCCGGCGGCGGCGGTGGCGAGTTCGGTGAGCATGCCGGGCGGGCAGTCGGCGCGCCAGGCGCCGATCCGGGCGGCGAGGGCGCGGTCGCCGGCGAGCCGGGCGGCGAGGGCGCGGATCTCCTCGTCGCGGGCGGCGGCCCGCGCGCGCAGCGCCTGCCGCTCCTCGTCGGCGGCGTGCTCGTCGTGCATGGCCGGGTTCGGCGGCACGAGAAAGACGCTGTGGACGCCGGTGCCGTCATCACTGCCCGGGTCCTGCGCCGGTACGGGGGCGAGGAGGGCGGCGGCGGTGCCGACGGCGACGGCGGAGCGGGGCAGCAGGGCGGCGGAGCCGAGGACCTCGCGGGCCCGCCCGTAGGAGACGGGGTCGGTGATGACGACGCCGTCGACGAGTTCGGGGCGGGCGGCGAGCACGCGCGCGTGGTCGGCGGGGTCGACGGACTGGGCGAGGTAGCGCCAGCCGGGGAGGGCTGGGATGCCGTGCTCGCCGAGGAACTCGACGGTGGCCAGCACGTCGGGGCCGGGCGGCAGCAGGCCGCCGTCGCCGAGGGCGCCGAGGATGCGGGAGTCGTCGGCGGCGGCCGTGCGCAGGTCGAAGAGCTGGCGCTCGGCGGAGGAGACGGCCCCGTCGAGCAGGCGGCGCAGCTCCTCGGCGTACCGGTCGAAGTCGGTGACGGAGAGCGGCGTCCACGGGGCGGAGTCGCCCTCGTCGGCGCGGGGGGCGCCGGCGCCGGGCAGGCCGAGGAGTTCGGCGAGGCGCTCCTCGCCGGCCAGGGCCTCGGCGGCGCGGCGCCGGCGCCCCCCGCGCCGCCGCGGGCGACACCCCCCCCAGGACGCCGCTCACCCGCACCCACAACGACCCCTACCCCCAGGAGCTGC